>DATHIE010000771.1:0-7732 GCA_035316905.1 Chryseolinea sp.
AACGTATGGAAACAGCGGCCCAGCTTTACAAGATGGGTAAGATCGATCATTTAATACTAAGTGGAGACAACCGGTCGAAGTATTACAACGAACCCATTGAAATGCAGAAGGCGCTTATAAAATTAGGAGTACCTACCACTGCTATTACACTGGACTATGCAGGCCTCCGTACGCTGGATTCTATCGTCAGATGTAAAGAAATTTTCGGACAAAACAGAATTACAATCATCACGCAACCATTTCACAGTTATCGGGCTCTATTCATCAGCCGCTATTATAATATTGAAGCGGTGGCCATGGTTACAGATGAACCCGATAGCGAACACTCATTCAGAATTCGATTGCGGGAGTACTTTGCAAGAACTAAGGCGGTATTGGATCTATACGTATTAAAAACAGCTCCTCGTTTTTTAGGCGAAAAAGAGAATATACAAGTTTCGACAGGCCGCTGAAACCCTGGATGGGATAACTTTAGTTAAATGAATAATTTTGTAATAAATTAAAACCGTGGGTATCGACCTGAAAAACAGATCCGTCAGTGCCAGAATCCGTTGTTTGCTGCTGCTTTGCATGGCACCTGTTCTGGCCTGGGCGCAGGAGACAATCATAACAGGTAAAGTAACCGACGCCAATAACGGAGATCCACTTCCTTATGTTAATGTTGTATTCGTGGGAACCACCATTGGTGTGACCACCGACTTTGATGGTAATTACCAATTAAAAACAACCAAACCATCAGACTCACTGGTTGTCTCCTACGTCGGATATAAGGCAAGAACAAAAGCAATCACAAAGGGCACACGACAAGTCATAAATTTTCAGCTTGAAGAGGATGTAACAAGCCTCCAGGAAGTTGTTTTCCTTGCCGGAGAAAATCCTGCCTATGAGATTTTGCGAAATGTTGTACGTAACAAGAACGACAACGATAAACGGAAACTATCGGCTTACGAGTATGACACTTATACAAAAATTGAGATCGATGTTGATCACATCACAGACAAGTTCAGACAACGCAAAGTCGTCCAAAAAATAACTCAGGTTCTCGACAGTATTGAGCGTATAGCAGGCGAGGATGGTAAGCCCATCTTACCCATGCTGATAACGGAAAGCGTATCGAAGGTTTACTACCGCGACGATCCCAGTCTTCGATACGAGAATATTCTAAGATCAAAGATCAATGGAGTGGGTGTGGAAGATGGGGCAATGGTCACCCAGCTTGTTGGATCGTCATTTCAGGAGTATAACTTCTATCAAAACTGGCTCAATATCGTTGGCAAAGAATTCGTGTCACCCATAGCCGATGGGTGGCGCCTTTATTACGAATATGATTTGGTTGATAGCGTCTACATCGGTGATCATTTTTGTTATCGATTGGATTTCAATCCAAAGAGCCCGCAGGATCTCGCATTTACCGGCAGTATGTGGATTACACAGAAGGGATACGCGCTAAAGCAGATCGACGCGACGATGGGGAAAACAGCCAACATAAACTTTGTTGAAAAGATCAAAATACAACAGGAGCTTGAACCCGCGGAAGGAGGCGCATGGCTGCCAGTAAAAAATCGCGTATTGGTTGACATCGGTGAGCTTACCAACTATAGTGCGGGTATGCTTGCAAAATTCTACACCTCAAACAAGAACTTTGTCGTCAACAAACCTTACGATCCGTCATTTTATAAAACACCTATAATCATGGCGGAGGATGCACGCCTGAATGAAGACGATAAGCACTGGGACTCATTGCGTCACGAACCACTTAGCGAGGCAGAGAAGAATGTTTATAAGATGATAGACACTCTTCAGAACATACCTGTTGTGCGCACCTATACCGATATAATAAAGATTGCTGTAAATGGGTATTACAAACTTGGTAAAATAGATTTGGGCCCATATGTTTCAATTTTTGCAGTTAACTCGATCGAGGGGCTGCGCATTCAGCCAGGATTCCGGACGAACTATAAGTTTAGCGATAAATGGGTCCTTGGCGCACAACTCGGCTATGGTTTCAATGATGAAAAAATAAAATATATGGGCTTCGTCCAGCGAATAATATCACGACAGCCCTGGACGACGTTAACAATTAGAGCGCGTTCGGATCTTGGCAGGGTAGGGATCGATGAAGAAACTGCAGGTGACAACTTGCTATTACTTGCATCCCAGCGTTTCGGTGTTTTTCGCCGCGGATATTATATGAGTGAAGGACGGGTAGTTTTTGGCAGGGAAATCTTCAAGGGATTTACCCAGCGAGTTGGATTCCGGTATTTTACTTTCGATCCGACATTTAACTTCGCCTACTACGAACAGCCCGACGATATTGCAAATTCAGAGATACGTCAAAGTTTTCAAACATCTGAGCTCATCTTGGAGTCACGATACGCCCGCGATGAGTTGTTCATCCAATCGGACAATGACCGGATCAGTTTAGGTACGACACGTTGGCCAGTGATAACAATCCGATACGTCAAAGGTTTCAAAGGTTTCCTTGATAGTCAATTCGACTACGACAAACTTAGACTTAGTTTTTATAAACGCATTCGCTTCGGGCCGTTGGGTGTTGGAAATCTGAACTTGATGGGCGAAAAAGTTTTTGGAGCGTTACCCTATCCGTTGCTGGGTCTTCACCTGGGAAACCAATCCCCGATCTATACGCCCGTAACCTACAACTTGATGAACTATGGTGAGTTTGTGAGCGATCAGTACGCCACCTTGCAGTATCAGCATCATTTTGAAGGATTCCTCCTTAATCGCATTCCATTACTGCGAAAGCTAAAATGGAGGTTGGTGGGATCTGCAAATGTGATCTACGGGGGCCTGAGCCAGGCAAACAAAGATATTAATTCGTCCGAAACCCCGGATGGAGAAGAGACATTGCCTCTGGGATATTTCGACAGTCGCCCATACGTTGAACTTGGTTACGGCGTTGAGAATATTTTCAGATTTTTAAGGATTGATCTTGTCCACCGGATGTCATACCTCGAAAATCCAGATATCAGGAAGTTTGCCGTGATGTTCAGCTTCCAGTTCAACCTGTAAGTCAAACCCTTCCATTCATAGAAATAACTTCTTAATTATAACTCTGCCTCGTTATGATTAAAAATAGCATATTTGTGCCCTGAATTAATTTTGTAGTTTAGTTCAAATCATGAATGTAAAAATTTCTCTTCCGGACGGTAGTGTTCGGGAATATCCGCAGGGAGTTAAAGGGTCGGAGATAGCTTCTAGCATAAGTGAAGGCCTGGCACGAGTATCATTAGCCATTGAAGTAAATGGTGAGGTATGGGATCTTTCTCGTCCGATTCAAAATGATGCTGCTATAAAAATACTGACTTGGAATGACAAGGGTGGGAAGAACACCTTCTGGCATTCATCCGCCCACCTTTTGGCTGAGGCGCTTGAAGCACTCTATCCTGGAGTTAAATTCGGTATCGGTCCTGCAATTGAAAACGGATTTTATTACGATGTCGACCTGGGTGGTCGTTCATTTGGTGACGAAGACCTTGTGGCGATCGAAGCAAAGATGAAGGAACTTGCCAAGAAGGAAAGTGTCTACGCGCGAAAGGATGTGAGCAAGGAAGAGGCGCTGGAGTACTTTACAAAAAAAGATGATCCTTATAAGATCGAGTTGATCAACGGACTTGACGATGGAAAAATCACTTTCTATCAGCAAGGTAACTTTGTTGATCTCTGTAAAGGTCCGCACATTCCTAGCACTGGATTCATAAAAGCGGTGAAATTGCTGAATGTTGCCGGGGCATACTGGCGCGGAGATGAGAAGAACAAAATGCTCACCCGTATTTACGGCATCACGTTCCCCAAACAAAAAGAACTCGAGGAATATATTCACCTGATAGAGGAAGCAAAAAAGCGCGACCATAGAAAGTTGGGACGAGAGTTGGAACTGTTTGCATTTTCAGAAATGGTAGGAATGGGCTTGCCATTGTGGTTGCCAAAAGGAACAATTCTTCGCGAACGCCTGGAGCAATTCATGCGACGTGCTCAGGTTAAAGCAGGATATGATCCGGTGGTGACACCTCATATAGGAAGTAAGGCGCTGTATGTTACTTCAGGGCACTATGAGAAGTATGGGAAAGATTCCTTTCAACCTATACATACGCCCGATGTGGGAGAGGAGTTCTTGCTAAAGCCAATGAACTGTCCTCACCATTGTGAGATTTACAAAACAAAGCCAAGGTCATATCGTGATCTCCCAATCCGATATGCCGAGTTTGGCACTGTCTACCGTTATGAACAGAGCGGTGAGCTGCACGGCCTCACCCGCGTACGTGGGTTTACACAGGATGATGCCCATATCTTTTGCCGTCCGGATCAGGTCAAAAATGAATTTATAAAGGTGATCGACCTGGTTCTGCATGTATTCCGGTCGTTGGGATTTGAAAACTTTACGGCACAGGTTTCACTACGGGATCCGAACAACAAGCAGAAATATATAGGACAGGATGAGTTATGGGAAAAAGCAGAACGGGAAATTCAGGAGGCTGCCGATGAACGAAGTCTTCAGACAGTGGCAGTCGTTGGAGAAGCTGCTTTTTACGGCCCAAAGCTTGATTTCATGGTTAAAGACGCCTTAGGGCGAAACTGGCAGCTGGGCACGATTCAGGTCGATTACCAGCTTCCGCAAAGATTTGAATTAGAATATGTGGGATCAGATAATCAAAAACATACTCCGGTGATGATCCACCGAGCGCCTTTTGGCTCCCTGGAGCGTTTCGTGGCGGTTTTGATAGAGCATTGTGCCGGAAACTTTCCGCTTTGGCTGGCTCCGGATCAAATCGCGGTGCTTCCGATTTCTGAGCGATTTAACGATTACGCAAGGCACGTATATGATACACTTAAAGAGCAGGACATCAGAGGATTACTGGATGACCGCGACGAAAAGATCGGTCGTAAGATACGTGATGCCGAGACACAGAAGATCCCATATATGCTGATTGTTGGCGAAAAAGAGGTTGCCGATAGCCTTGTGGCGGTCCGGAAACACGGTAAAGGCGATCAGGGAAGTGTGAAACTTTCGGACTTTGTGAGCCAATTTCGCATAGACTGTGCTCCGCCGGCATTTTGAAAGAATAAAAATATAACGATCTTTGCACCCTATTTTAAAAAACTTAAATTTTTAGTCGTGTCGCAATCTTGAACAACAGCAGACCCGGTTTTAATAAACCTTTACGAAGGGGTCCTCAAAGACCAGAAGAACCGTATCGTATAAACGAAAGGATCACAGCACCCAAGGTCAGGGTAGTCGGCGAAGAGATAAAAGTCGACGTGTATCCCATCCATCAGGCTATTCGCATGGCTCAGGATCAGGGATTAGATTTGGTTGAGATATCACCAAATGCAGATCCTCCGGTTTGTAAGATTGTCGACTACTCGAAGTTTAAGTACGAGCAGAAGAAGAAACAAAAGGAGATCAAAGCGAAGGCATTAAAGGTCGTTTTGAAGGAGATTCGTTTCGGTCCCAACACAGACGATCATGATTTCAATTTTAAGTTGAAACATGCCGAAAACTTTCTGAAAGAAGGTGCCAAAGTAAAAGCGACGGTATTTTTTGCAGGAAGGTCGATAGTTTATAAGGAGCGTGGAGAAATCCTGCTGCTGAAATTTGCTCAGGGATTAGAAGAGTTTGGCAAAGTTGAACAAATGCCGAAGCTAGAGGGAAAAAGGATGAGCATGATTGTTATGGCCAAGCCTTTAAAGAAGTGATAATATATTAATGTAAGATGCCTAAATTAAAAACAAAATCCGGTGCCAAGAAACGCTTTAAGGTGACGGGAACCGGTAAAATCAAGCGCAAGCATGCTTTCAAGAATCATATTCTGACGAAGAAAGAGACAAAGCAAAAGCGAAGACTCGCTAACAAAGCTTTGGTTTCCAAGGCAGATATGAACAACGTAAAGACAATGCTTGTTCTTTAATTGGTTTAATGTTTAACCCGATTGCTGGCCGCAAAAGATTCAGCGTAAAAGTTGAACGCCATCAGTCAAAAAATGCAATGAAATGCCAAGATCAGTAAACAATGTAGCTTCACGAGCAAAACGAAAACGCATCCTGAAGCTGGCCAAAGGGTTCTTTGGTCGAAAGAAAAATGTATGGACCGTCGCGAAAAACGCCATCGAAAAAGGGATGGTGTATGCCTATCGCGACAGAAAGCAAAAGAAAAGAGAATTCAGAGGGATCTGGATTACGCGTATTAATGCGGCGGCGAGATTGCACGGCCTGTCTTACTCTGAATTGATGGGTAAGCTGAGCAAGGCAAACATCGAGTTAAATCGTAAAGTACTGGCTGACCTTGCAATGAACCACCCTACTGCATTTGAAAGTTTGGTGAACAAGGTCAAATAAGTAAGACACAACACTATTTGAGAAGTGAAAGGGGCCGAAAGCCCCTTTTCTTTTTAGGAATTTTAGTCTAAATTGGGGCTGATCATTTTTTAAACTCGATAGAACGCTATTTTTTTAATTTTATTAGATCGTGCATTTAATAGCCTTTCGGTATCAATTTTTTAAATTTCAGGAATCAAGAGGGTGTCAATGCTGAATAAGCCCCTACATAGCGACGCACCTATTAATTACTCTAACGACGTTTCCATTGACGTTCAACTTGGAGGTGATAATCCTTTTCCTGGCCTGAGAGCATTTTCCGTTGATGATAGTCATTTGTTCTTTGGCCGTGAAGGTCAAATCGATGATATACTGGAAAAGATTTCTAAAAACCGTTTTGTCACCGTCATGGGTTATTCGGGAAGTGGAAAATCTTCCCTAATGGCATGTGGACTCGTGCCTGTGCTCTATGGCGGTTTTATAACCGATTCGGGTTCTCAGTGGAATATTATCACAACGCGCCCTGGCTCGTCGCCGATAAGAAGTCTGACCGATTCGATAATCGAATTCATGATCGGAACTCATCGGATAACCGAAGCCGATACCGAGATATACAAGTCGATTGTCAACTCGGTCCTGAGAAGTGGCTCAGATGGACTCATAGAGATTTCCCGTTTCCTGCATCGCGAAGCGGGTGAAAATACTTTCTTTCTCGTCGATCAGTTCGAAGAGGTCTTTCGTTATCGCGACGTCGAGGAAAACGCAGAAAGTTTAAATGATGCTCAGCTCTACGTAAACCTAATACTCACTGCAGTTGAGCAGAAAGCAATTCCGACCTACGTTGCACTTACCATGCGCTCTGATTTTATCGGAGAATGTTCTGTCTTCTCCGGGTTGACGCAAAAGATAAACAACAGCAATTACCTTATCCCCCAGCTTACTCGCGAACAGAAAAAATCGGTAATCGAAGGTCCGATCAAAGTTGCCGGTGGACAAATTTCAAAGCGACTGGTGAAACGGTTGCTTAATGATATCGGCAACAACCATGATCAGTTGCCAATACTACAGCACGTCTTAATGCGTACGTGGGATTATTGGATTAGCAACCATGAAATCGGAGAGCCAGTTGATATCCGTCATTACAATGCCATCGGAAAAGTCGGACAGGCATTAGCGCAACACGCAAACGAGGCCTACGATGAATTGTCAACACGAGACAAGCAAATTGCTGAGATCCTTTTCAAAAATATTACAGAAAAAAGCCAGGACAACCGTGGGATGCGCAGACCCTGCCGCCTCGGTCTCGTTGCCGAATTAGCTGAAGCAAGCGAAGGTGAAGTCATAGAAATTGTTGATCACTTCAGACGTGCCGGGCGTTCATTCCTAATGCCCGCGG
>DATHIE010000772.1:0-2299 GCA_035316905.1 Chryseolinea sp.
ACACAGAGCATTTTTTTAACCTCTATGCAAAGTGAAAGCTCCATGACATTGAGATGAAAAAACTGGCGTTACAATGTTCAGTCACCCTAATAGGTTTCTTGACGGCGATCTTTTTGTTTATTTCAGTCGACCGTTTAAGAATGAACTATAACGAACAAGGTGTTTATTTTGATGAAGAAACGGCCACCACTTACTACTCACAAGCGCTGGAGGTTTATTGTGGCATAACCGCAGTATTGTTACTGTTGACTATCCTACTGCTTTTTTGGATGAGAAAATTATCCTGATCAAAATTTGCTCACTGTTCATTGCTAATAGCTTCCAAAATACTTCCTCGCAAACCACTCCACACTCACCATTGCGAGCAGCACAAAGAATACCCATTTAAGATTAATGAGCGCATTGTAAGCCTCCTCTGAATGAATTATTGTCTTGGCTTCCGTCTGCTGAAGCTTAGTCTTCAACGCATCAATATTGCTAACAGGATAAAATGCAGCACCTGTATTCAGCGCCAATCTCCGAAGCAGATCAAAATCCGCCGTGAGATTTTGCAATTCTGCCTGACGTTGCACCACGGCAAACTCTCCCCTGACTTCTTCGTCCTTTTGATTTAGTGTTGTTTTCGACCTGTAACGGTATACGCCTTCTTTGAGTCCGCCGATCTGATATCTTACATTTCCGGGGCTCGTGGTGTATGAATATTTTGTTTTCTTTCCCTGGTCATCCGTAAGTTCAATATCAATGGTGTTTCCAAACACAGGTTCAAATATGTCGTTGTACACCTGACTTTCAAACACGACAGCCTCCGTGTCCGAAAATTCCTGCTTAATTGGATAACTTCTGAATTTCCGCTTGTCATCTGATGTGCTGAGGTATTGGATCAGCTTCCCGAACACTTCATCAAACGCAACCGAATTTTCAAACCTGTCAAACTCGTTCAGCTTCCAGCGCCACAGTCCTTCGCCTAACATCACACAAACCTTCCGGTTGTCTTCCACATTAACATACAGCAGAGGTTTTTCGGTCGCAACATTTCCCACGCGCTGGAACAGCAACGGCATTGCACTTCCCGGAATTTTCATTTTGCCAAAAGGCACTGATACTGGCGGGTAGTTTTGCAGGATCGCATTGGTCTCCGCAGAAAGAACAAATTGCGAAAATAAAGGATTGCTTCCCGGCACCACTTCGTCGTAGTCGCGCGGGGCTGACTCGAACTTTACAGGCATATTTTGACGCGCAAGCATCTGCAAGTCTGTTTGTGATCCGGTTATCAGGAAAAGAGATGTTTTGCTTTCTACAAATTGTTGAAACAGTTCACGTGTCTTGCCGCGCAAATCCGGCGCTTGATGGAAGATTGCCAGATCTACTTCATCTGTGCGTAGGTTAGCTTGTGGTTGCTCTTCAACGCCTGGGATATGTAACAAAAACTCATAGTTGGGATTCTTATCAACGACTTCGCGAAGTGCCTTAATATCGGGATGTGGAGAAGACGCGATTACCAATATTTTCTTCTTGCCCTCAACCACTTCAATGAATACTGATGACCGGTTGTTCCTTGTATTATACTCGCCATTCTTTACTTCTACCTGAATGTCCAGCTTCTGGATGCCTTGCTCCTCCGCCATCGGTTGAAAATCATACACAAGTAATTCATCGCCGGATGATGCCTTTGTCAATTGAGCCAGGATTTTACCTCGTTGTGATAAAGTAACATTGATATTCTGATCAGGCAGGTTTTTCGCCATCACTTCTATCCTGAGAGGAAACTTATTGCCCTGATAGACGATCTTGTTGTAGGCGATATCCTTGATCATCACATCTGTTCTTTGCGTGGTGTCCCCAATCCCAATCGTGTATAGCGGAAAATTATATGTCGAGTACAGAGGTGATATTCCTTCGTTGTATATCCCATCAGAGACAAGGATCACTCCCCCCACCTGGTTGCTTTCATAACGACTAGTGATTTTTTTTAACGCGCCACTCAGATCGGACATAGGTGAATTGAATTCAGGAGCCTCTATTTCCTGACCTTGAAGATCAGTGGTACGCACATCATATCCTTTATCGCGAAGCAGCGAAGCAGTCTCCTTGATCTTTGATTCAAGCAATTCAATCTGCGTTGAATCCGACGCTTCTTTTACCGAAATAGAATTATCATAGACAATTACAAAAAATGGTTTCTCAAAAAGATTATTTACCTGCTTGACGATTGGACCTAGGAGAAGGAACATGAGAAAAAATGCCAGCACTGCTCGCGTTGTAAACAGGATTCTATTCCAGGTTTTCGTCCACGGATGAT
>DATHIE010000773.1:0-4513 GCA_035316905.1 Chryseolinea sp.
TTACTCAGAAATGCGTTTGAAAACAAATTGACAAGATTCCGTCCGGGGCCGCGAAGATAACAAAATTACAACTATAAACTTGTTCTCGTCCTATCGGGAACGAAGACGCCCAGTCCCGGACGCCGTATGTTTGAAGTAATGGCGAAAAATCAAACACTGAGGGGAAAAATGTTTTTTCTCTTTACCCTCCTCTTAGCTGGGTCTGCTTACTCACAATCCCCTTCCTCCAGCGAGGAGAAATGGGGAATCGTTCTAGAGCATCCCCTTATGAAAGATGTGGTGGTAAGTCGAAACGTCGAATACTATCAGCGTAATGAGAAGCGCCTGCAACTTGACATTTATACTCTTCCTCGACAGACTGGTATTAATCCACGCGGAGCCGTCGTTTTCTTAACGGAGATGAATAAGGATAGGTCCTGGAAAATTTATCAGACCTGGCCCAGGCTCGCAGCCGCCTTCGGACTAATCGGCATTGTCGTCCAGATAGACAAAGATGATTATCTGGAATCGGCAAAGGAGGTTTTCAAATTCATAAGTAGTCATGGAAAACAATATCAAATTGACACAAGCAAAGTCGGCGTTTACATTCCATCTCATGTGCCGCTTAACGTTATGAATTATTTGATCAAAGACAAGACGAACCCTTGTGTAAAGTCAGTCGTTATGTTTTGTTCAAATCATGCGATTACTGGTCCTTTCAAAAAAGATCTACCAGTCATGTATGTAACGGATGATCAAATTGCTTACCCTAATGATCTCTTTTCTTCATTATGGACTGAAGTACAAAAGAGCAAAGCCCCATGGACGCTTAGGTTTGGTACTGGAATGCCGATCTTCTTTGAATCATTCGCCGATAATGATGAAGCACGGAAGATAATCCGGGAGGCAATCTATTTTTTTAAAAATCACCTTGAGCCCTTGCCTCCAAGTGATGGCGTCGCTGCGGAGGACCGAGCGATGATTGCCACGCTTTACAGAGCAGATTATGGACGCGCTGCCCCATTATTTAAGGAATGGCTTGATAGATATCCGAACGATCAATATGCGCTTCTGAAATATGCGATGATATCATTTATTCAAAAAGATTATGTTGAGGCCGAAGCAGCATATAAAAAAGTGAACGATCTGGATCCTGTTTATCGAATCGACCTAATGAAGACGCTGCTTGCAAATAGCAAAGCCGCTGAAGCGGAAATCGAACTGACACGGGCTCTGCGTTCTGGCATGGTGAAGCGAAGTCCCTACCCTGGAATTGCCTTGTTTCTATATTCGTTGGGTCGGTTCAGTCAGGGCGTTTCGTACTATCAAATGGCGAGCGAAAAGGATTTGAGGGGAGAGGATCATTACAATATGGCAAGGGGATATTCCAGGATGAATGAAATGGAAAAAGCATTTAATGAACTTGAGAAAGCACTACAGAACAATTTCGGTACCCGTGAGCAGATTGAAAACGAGAAAGATTTTGAGCAAATGAAATCACTCGAAAAGTACAAGGAAATTCTGGAGAGACTCCAATAACTTCCAGGTGTATAGTACATTTTCATCGAACCGTTGTGACGGCATTAACCCGCCGGATAATTAAAGGATCAGTACATACTTGTTCACGTGCTCTTGCTTGTAGAACCAACAAACATTTTAGTTGCAGGATAGGGATCGCAATTTTGCCAAAACAAAAGAGGTCACATTGCATTCCATTGCGGCATGCCCACGAGAATTTTGTATCTTTTCAAGACATCCTAGTACCTTCAACGGGTTTAGCGAATTGGTCAAAACGTGGTTTGAGTAAGAATTAGTAAGAGGTACGTTTAAGGTTCATTTAGATGTTTGCGGGTTAGATTTGATCAATTTCAACGTTGGCTGGAGCAATACTTTAAGAATATATTTTAACCTAATAAAACCTAAAGCATGAAACGCAAAGTTGTTCTCTTTGTAGTCACACAATTACTTTTGTTTGGGGCTTTTTATCTAACACTGAATTCTTACTCCAACTTTAATTTTATGCCCCAAAATGTAGACGACTCAGCAGAAGACGTTGTAATTGAGATCGTTAAGGGGTTTCCAGAAAACAAGGACTCATTAGAATTATATCCTCCCGGTACGGCCCGTGGGTGGGGAGGGAAAAAAGTTACCTGGAGTATTCGTGAAGGTGCCAATGTAAAGTCGTTTAGGATTAGTAAAAAGGGATCTTCAATGAATGTATTTAGATGGTTTGACGGCCCACCATCTCTGCTTTACAGAAAAAGTGGAAAAGGGCTTTTAGATAACTATGATAATGATGTTGAATACGAATATTGGATCCATTGGAAGGATGAAAACGGAGATAAACATCATTTTGATCCAAAGATTGCAATAAAGCCCGGAGAGGAGAAATTCTTTGAGCTTATTTATATTTTTTATGCTCTGCTTGTGGCTATTATATCTTTCATAACATTTAAAAAATGACGAGTTTTTTGAAATCCGCGGTCCTGGAACCTTTTGACACAATATGAAAATCCTTTTTGCTTCAAGGATGATGCATAAAATTGTTTCGATTGGCGTTCTTTTCCTTTGTTTACACCCCTCTTGTCTTGTCGCTCAGGATCAGAAGATTGCTGATAGCGTTAAGCTCATCTACCAGCAGGATACCCTGAAAGATGACGCCAAATTAGAACTACTGAAAGAACTATCTTTTAATGAAATCAGGGATTTAAAAAAGGCATTGGTTTATGCGGATGAGCTAATTGACCTTGCTGAAGAAAAGGGTAATAAAAATTACATCCAGGAAGGTTATTTCATAACCGGCAGCAAGGAAATGTTGCTGACGAATATAAAGGAAGCTCTTTCGGCTTTTATAAAAGCCGCTGAGTTGTCGAAGGAATTAAATAGCGTTACCAAAGAAGGGGAATGCTACATTGCCATTGCAGATATTTATTCCAGCGCGGGCAATCATAATACTTCTGCTATCTACTATGCCAAAGCCATTCAACTACTTCGAAGGTCCGACGACTCCGTCAGCCTGGCTTCTGCGCTATTGAATGCCGGAGACGAATATCTTAAGGTAAAAAAATATGATACCGCTCTTTTGTATGCTCAAAATGCGAAAGAGATTTTTGATACGCTTCAATACCAAACTGGTATCGGATACAGCCTGGGTAATATCGGTATGGTGTATGCAAGTACCGGTAAGAATAGTCTTGCGGAAAAATATCTTAAGGAGGCCATCAGCATACTGGAAGCCAATGAAGACTACAACGCCAGTTGCGATTATCTGCTTTCCATGGCGGATGTGTTCCTCAATAAAGGAGAAAAAAACGCCGCATTGAATTATGCATTGAAAAGTCTTGAGCTAGCCAGGCAATACCAGTTAAATCAACAAGTGATTAATGCCAATCTTAAGGTGTCGGATATTTTCTCACAAATCGGCAACACAACGGAAGCATTAAAATTCTACAAGGCGCACATTGCCGGAAGAGACAGTATTAATAATCTTCAGACAATACAGGAAATGGCAGACTTGCGTACGGACTATGAAGTTTCTCAAAAACAAATAGAGGTTGATTTACTAAACCAGCAGAAGAGAAACCAAAGGAGCATTATGATTTCATTGATTGTGATTTTAATTATGGCTCTCATTATTGCTTCCATACTGTTTAATTATAACCGTCAGAAGAAAAGAGCGTATGAGGTTTTGAACTTACAAAAGCGTGCTACTGACGAACAAAAAATCAAGGCTGAAAGTACGCTCTCGGAGCTGAAAACACTGCAAAAGCAAATGATCCACTCGGCCAAGATGGCATCGCTGGGAGAGGTAATCGCAGGTATCGCCCATGAAATACAGAATCCAATAAACTTTGTTACTAATTTCTCGGAATTGAACATTGAAATACTAAATGAGATGAAGGAGTTATTTCAGGACAAATTGGACCCTTTGGATAAAGCAGCTTCTGATGACATAATGAATAGTTTTGCCGAGAATCTTGAGAAGATCAATGAACATGGCAAACGGGCTGATGCAATTGTCAAAGGCATGCTGCAACACTCCAGGGCAAGCACGGGAGAGAAAAAACTGACGAATATCAACACCTTAGTTGATGATTCGTTGCGTCTTAGCTATCATGGATTAAAGGCGAAGAACAAGGGAGTTATCATAAACGTTAAAACTGACTTTGATAATAATGCTGGTGAAGTAGCTGTTGTGCCTCAGGATGTCTCAAGGGTGTTGTTGAACATTTGTAACAATGCATTTTATGCCGTGAACAAAAGAAAGCAAACGGCGGATTCTGAGTATGAGCCAACGGTTTTGGTCACCACCAAAAGATCAGGAGATAAAATGAAAATTTCAGTGAGGGACAATGGCAACGGAATTCCAAAAAAAATACTCGACAAAATATTCCAGCCTTTTTTTACTACAAAGCCACCGGGGCAGGGCACAGGACTTGGGTTATCCTTAAGCTATGACATCATAAAATTTCATGATGGGGAGTTAAGAGTGGAAACAGAAGAAGGAGTTTTTTCGGAATTTACCATTGAATTG
>DATHIE010000774.1:0-5952 GCA_035316905.1 Chryseolinea sp.
CTTAAAAAGCGCGTAGGATTTGAAATAGTCGGTGACCTCGTGTGCCGGTGATCCCATAAACTTCTTACCAGGTTCTTTGATGGATTTCGAAACGCCGACTTGTGCCCCCAATCCTGTATTATTCGCGATTACAAGGTGGCCAGCAACACCAACCTGACCGGCGAGGATGCAGTTCTCACCGATTTTTGTAGAACCAGATATTCCAGTCTGCGCTGCAATTACGGTGTTCTTTCCGACCTCAACATTGTGGGCAATCTGAATGAGGTTGTCGAGCTTAACTCCCTGACGAATAATTGTAGCATCCCCAAACAAGGTAGCACAGTCGATCACAGTATTTCCTCCGATGGCTACATCGTCTTCGATAATAACACAACCTAATTGAGGTATTGTCTTGTACGAGCCGTCTTCCTGCGGCGCAAAACCGAATCCGTCACTACCGATAACGGTACCTGAATGAATGACACAATTACTTCCAATTCTTGTGTCAGCATATACCTTAACCCCTGAATGAATGATCGTGTTGTTTCCGATAATAACGTTGTCGCCAATAAATGCATGTGGATATATCTTCACGTTATCACCTATCCTCACGTTGCCTCCGATATAAGAGAATGCTCCGCGATAAAAACCTTTTCCGATTGTCGAATTCTCCGCCATGAAACTGGGTTGCTCAAGACCGCTCTTTTGAAAACTAATCAGCTTGTGGTACTCTTCAAGCAAACGGGTAAAACTTATGTAAGGGTCATCGACGAGGACAAGGATGCACGATAACTCTTTCCTTGCGACGAAATCTTTTTTTACGATTACAGCCGTAGCCTGCGTTGTGTAGATATACTGCTCATACTTTGGATTTGATAGAAATGAAATCTGGCCCCTTTTAGCGTCTTGGATCTTGCCAAGCATAACTATCGTTTCGTCGCCGTTGCCTCTCACTTCTCCCCCTAACATTGCAGCTACCTGGTTGACCGTAAATTTCATTTCGATTCAGTTAAAATTTGTATTTGCATTCATGCCATAACGCGTGTGAGTGTGGTACAAATTATCCTTTGCCTTTTGAGCTTCCAAAAGTAAGAGACTAACCCAACTACATGAATGACGAACTACGACTTATCGAATACCGCTAGGGTATTTACAAAGATACATTTTTAGGCCAGCAGAGATAGTTTTTTTTTACGATTTTGCTGATGGCCTTGATGTTAGGTAGATCTGACGCCTGAGCGATATCCAACACGTTTCCACCTTTCATAAGCACGTTTATCTCTTGTCCTTCGGCGTAGGCTTCATTCGTCACCGTGCCGTGCGAAAAAAGGTATTTGGCCTCAGCCCTCAGTAGTCCATAATTTTTCATTATGGCAAACTGGATACTTTCAACCTGATTTTTTTTGATGGGCTCTGCGCTAAGTCGGATCTGAAAGAGTTTTCTTTCAATTATCATTGTTGACAGCAACGACAAGATTGGATCATGGTTGTTTTTCCAAAATTTTATTGCTCCCCAGATGTCATTGTCGTCCAGTTGGCCATAGTATTGAAGAAGGTTTGGATCGTCAGTGAAGTCGGCCAAAACATAATCCTTTTGTAAGAAGGGCAGCAATGAATCGCTTGCGATCAACGGTTCCCCCGCACGTATGAGAGCATGTGCCCGACGCATCAGGTTCACCAGCATTCTTTCAGTGCTCACGGTAGTTTTATGCAGATAGACCTGCCAATACATCAGTCGCCTGGCATTCAAAAAGCTTTCAATGCTATAGATCCCTTTTTCTTCTACCACAAGTGAATCCTGATGAACAGTGAGCATCGAAATAATTCTATCGACGCCAATAGTGCCTTCCAACACACCGGTAAAAAAGCAATCGCGTTTCAGGTAATCAAGCCGATCTATATCGAGTTGACTGGAGACCAACTGATGAAAGAATTTTCGTTTGTAGCTGTTACGAAAGATCTTGATCGTAAGGTCCAAAGCGCCCTTAAACTCTTTATTCAGTCTTTCCATTAAAAGATACGAAAGGCTCTCGTGTTTTATGCCGGGAAGGATGGAATCCTCCAGGGTGTGTGAGAACGGTCCGTGTCCGATATCATGGAGCAGGATAGCCAGCTGGGATGCCTCATATTCGTCGTCAGAGACCTCAATACCTTTTAGCCGAAGAGTATCGAGAACCTTTCCCATGAGGTGCATTGCTCCGAGTGCGTGCTGAAATCGTGTATGCAACGCTGCAGGATAGACAAAATCCGTCAGCCCAAGTTGTTTTATGTGACGCAGCCGCTGAAAATGCGGATGTGAAATTATTTCATAGATCAGTTCGTTGGTAATGGTAATAAATCCGTAGACCGGATCATTGATGATCTTTTTCTTCATCAGGAATATTGTTGGTCAGAATCATTTTCGTCCAGGTCTCCCTGGACTCGTCTGTCCGATAGGTATAGATAACGATTAATGATTAAATTCGTAAAAATTCTCTTATGCAAAGATATAGCATTTTGTGGGCGGATGATGAGATCGATTTGTTGAAACCGCATATCCTGTTCCTGGAGCAACGGGGTTACGACATCACTCCGGTCAATAATGGATCAGAGGCCGTTGAACTTTGTGATGAAAAGCATTTTGATGTTGTATTTCTGGATGAAAATATGCCTGGAATGTCGGGATTGGAAGCCCTGAATGAGATTAAGAACAATAAGCCTAACCTGCCCGTGGTGATGATCACCAAAAATGAGGAGGAACATATCATGGAGGAGGCCATCGGGTCCAAGATCGCCGATTATCTGATCAAACCGTTGAATCCAAGTCAGATCCTCTTGTCCGTAAAAAAGATTCTTGATAATAAACGGCTGGTTATTGAAAAAACCAACCTGAACTATCAGCAGGATTTCCGCAAGATAAGTATGGCGTTCCAGGATAGTATGAATCATGAACAATGGGCGGATATCTATAAAAAGCTCGTTTTTTGGGAGCTGCAGATGGATCACAAAGACAATGAGGAGATGGGCGACGTTCTAGACATGCAGAAAACGGAGGCCAACGCCAACTTCGCGAAATTCATGATACGGAATTACGATTCATGGCTGAATGATCCAAGCTCCGATAAACCGCTGATGTCGCATCAGCTGATGAAGAAAAAGATCTTCCCCGAACTTGGGGCAAAACCCGTATTTGTGATCCTGATTGACAATTTGCGTTTTGATCAGTGGAAAGTCATTGAGCCTGTCCTGACGGAATATTTCAATGTAACATCTGAAGAATCGTATTATTCGATATTGCCCACCACGACAGCATATGCACGCAACGCAATCTTTTCGGGATTGTTACCCTCAGAGATGGCGAAATCAAATCCGGACCTGTGGGTGGGTGAGGACGAAGACGAAGGGAAAAATAATTTTGAGAGTGAATTTCTGACGAAACAGCTTAGGCGTAACAACCTGAATGTGAAAACCAGCTACCACAAGATCAAGAATCTTGAAGAAGGACGGGATCTCGTCGATACTGTTAATAACCTTTTTAAGAACGATCTGAATGTTATTGTGTACAACTTCGTCGATATGCTTTCTCACGCGCGGACGGATATGGCTATGGTGCGGGAGCTTGCACCCGACGAATCGGCGTACCGTTCCATTACTAAATCGTGGTTTATTCACTCACCCCTTATAGATATCCTGAGGAAGATTGCTGAGAAGGATGTAAAAGTCATTATTACAACTGACCATGGGACAATCCGAGTGAAAAGACCTTTTAAGATCATTGGTGACCGGAACGTGAACAGCAACCTCCGGTACAAACAAGGGAAGAATCTTGGTTACGAGGGGGATAAAATTATGCACGTGCAAAAACCGGAAAGACTTTTCTTGCCGAAGCTGAATGTCTCGTCTTCATATGTATTCGCTATTGAAGACCAGTTTTTCGCTTATCCGAACAATTATAATTACTACGTAAATTTTTACAAGGATACTTTTCAGCATGGCGGAGTAAGCATGGAGGAGATCATCATTCCCATTATTTTCTTAACTTCGAAGAATGCATCATGATCAGCGAAGGAATGGTCTTTCGTTCGGTGGCTTTGTCTGATTTGAGAGCGATAGCGCAACGTATTGTCGAGGAGTTGGTAGAATTTAAAGTCTGGCTTTTTTATGGAGAGATGGGGTCCGGCAAGACAACATTGATCAAGGAGATCTGCAGAGAGGCCGGGGTAGCCGACGTGATGAGCAGCCCTACTTTTTCTATTGTTAACGAATACGAGACTGCTAAGGGACAGGCATTCCATTTTGATTTTTACAGAATTAAGAACGAAGCGGAAGCATATGATATTGGAACGGATGAATATTTCTATTCCGGCTCCCCTTGTTTTGTTGAGTGGCCCGAAAAAATACCTTCGCTCATTCCTCCGAAACATGCTTCCATCGATCTGCAGGTAGAGAATAATACGAAACGAACTATAGTGATATCATTCCATGACGGAAAAGAAGAAAACAGGATTTGAGGCGTTGGCAAAAGCCAGCATGCAAACACAGGAGCAGTTGCTCGAGGTGAGAAAAAGAAGACATACTTTTTTTATTGGCCTCCCTAAAGAGATCTCGTTGCAGGAAAATCGAATAAGTCTCACGCCGGATGCAGTTGCGCTTTTGGTGAACAATGGACACGATGTATGGGTTGAAACGAAGGCTGGAATTGGATCCAAATTCACTGACAAGTCGTATAGCGATGCAGGAGCGAGGATCGTTTATTCTCCTCAGGAAGTATATCAGGCAGATGTGGTTCTCAAGATTGAGCCACCCACGCTGGAAGAAATCGAACTGATGCACGCGGGTCAAACGCTGATCTCGGCATTACAGATCGGGCATCTGAAGGTTGAGAGTCTTCAGGCGATGTTCAAAAAGAAGATTACAGCGCTGGCGTACGAGTTCATCGAAGACAAAGTAGGAGGGATGCCAATTGTTCGCGCGATGAGCGAGATTGCCGGGAGTACGGTGATGCTCATAGCGTCTGAATACCTTAGTACTGCTAATAATGGGAAAGGTGTAATACTTGGAGGCATAACCGGAGTTCCTCCGACGAAGGTTGTGGTAATCGGAGCAGGTACTGTTGCCGAATATGCCGTTCGTGCTGCCCTCGGGTTGGGTGCAGACGTACAAGTATTCGATAACCATCTTTATAAGCTCAGACGTATAAAACATTTGCTTGGTCAGCAGATCTACACGTCCACAATCGATACTATCACGCTAAGCGAAACCCTCAAATCTGCTGATGTGGTGATCGGTGCCCTTCGGGCGGAAAAAGGTACAAGACACGTTATCTCCGAGGAGATGGTGACTCAAATGAAGCCCGACTCCTTGATAATCGATTTAAGTATAGATCAGGGTGGTTGCGTTGAAACTTCGGATATCACCACGTTGAGCAAGCCTGTCTTCAGGAAACATGGCGTCATCCATTATTGCGTGCCGAACGTAGCATCACGGGTAGCCCATACGGCCGCTAATGCTTTGAGCAACATTTTCACTCCTACAATTTTGCGCGCTGCTGAAGAAGGTGGGGTCGAAGCGATGATCTTCTCGCACAAATGGTTCATGAAAGGAGTTTACACTTATAAAGGGGGACTTACCAACGAGCACGTTGCACGCAAGTTCGGACTTAAGTATAAAAATATTGAACTCCTGCTCGCTGCAAGATTCTAGTGCTGTGCAAAGTTGAATTACATTTGACTTAGAGTGTAAGCTTTCTTCGAAGACGAGTTACTGAACTGCAAAAGATACATTTTTTTACGCAAAGGAAATCAAAATGCATTTGCAGGGCTCATTCGTGGGAATCGCCGTGAGACTCATTTACCTAAAATTGATAGTGTATCTTAGACGCTAAGGCCGCAGAGAGCAGTTCTGACCGGTCGCAGTCGCGCAAGCTTGGTCATAGCGTATCAGAAACGGAAAAGCAAATGCAGGGTCACGACGGGCACTAAGTTTGCACAACGA
>DATHIE010000775.1:0-12230 GCA_035316905.1 Chryseolinea sp.
TGAGCCGTCGCGTGGGTCGAATTGAGTTGGAGCAGGGTTGTTTTTATAGACGCTTGTTACTTTACCGTCCTTATCAAATTTTTGAATCTGACCACTGGCTGTTACGATGTAAAGATCACCAGGCCGGTCAACAGTTGCATAGGTGATAGATTCGTTAATACTTTGAGTTGCAATTTTCTTTTGAGCAACAATGGGGGTAGACAGAAGAATCAGACAAAGTTTCCAAACACAACATTTCATGGGTTCCATGTTTTTAGCTTTACATCCTTGCCGTCGTATTCCGCATATGTGTTGAAATGGACCCACTCTCCAAGATTTATATATCGACTGGATTCACTGATCTTTAAGTCAAGTGGCAGATGGCGGTGACCAAAGACATAAAAGTCGTGGTGTTCTTTTTTCTCCAATGCCTTGCAATAGACCCAAAGGAACTCTGCTTCTTCGCCCTGAAATTTTTCTTCGCGCTTCAGGTTGCTTATGCGGCTCCTGCGCGACCAATATGTTGCAATGCCAATGCCAAAGTTGGGGTGAAGCCTCGCAAATAGCCATTGACACACCTTACTATTAAAAAACTTCTTCAGGAATTTGTACGTGCTGTCACCCGGCCCAAGTCCATCGCCATGACCAATGAGCAAGCGTTGATTACCCACTTGTAAAAGTTGAGGATTCCGATAGATCGGAATTTCCAGTTCGTGTCTAAAATAATCGAACATCCACATGTCATGATTACCGGTGAAGAACGTAATAGGGATGCCTGCGTCTCTTAGTTCGGCGAGCTTTCCTTGCAAGCGGATAAATCCTTTTGGGATCGCGTGCTTGTACTCAAACCAGAAATCGAAAATATCGCCCAACAAATAGATTGAATGCGCTTCGTCTTTGATTGCATCAAGCCATCGTACAATACGTTTCTCGCGATCAAGGCTCGCTGAATAATTCGGAACCCCAAGATGAAAATCAGAGGCAAAGAAGATCTTTTTTCCGTTGAGGCTTTCCAAAGATTCAATCATAAAAAAACTCAGGCGACCTTATCGCCTGAGTTCAAAAGTAAGATTTATAATGAGAAATTAATTACTTGTTTTCTTCCTGCTTTTCTCCTTCCAACGTCGGTGTCGGGTCAACCCCTGGCTGCTCGTTCTCCTGTTGTTTCTTTTCATACTTACCTTTTCCATTTGTGAACTGCTGATAAGTAGTAAGCTTTTCAAAAGGACGTTTTCCGATCAGTCGTTCAAGGTCAGCCTGGAACAGGATTTCTTTTTCCAGCAATTCCTTCGCTATCAAATCGAGATACTCGCGATGTTGCATCAATAATTTCTTGGTGCGTTCATAAGCTCCATCGATGATGTTCTTAACCTCGATATCGATCTTCTCGGCGGTTGCATCTGAGTAAGGCTTTTGGAATGAATACTCAGATTGTTTTGAATCATAGAAAGAAACGTTACCGATGGCAGGATTCATACCGTAAATAGTCACGATACTATATGCCATTTTCGTGATCCTCTCCAGATCGCTTAGGGCGCCAGTTGAGATCTTGCCAAAGACTATCTCTTCAGCTGCTCTTCCACCGAACGCCATACACATCTCGTCCATCATCTGCTCTGTCTGGTAAAGGAACTGCTCACGGGGTAAGTATTGGGCATAACCCAACGCTGCCACACCGCGAGGCACGATACTCACTTTCACCAATGGATCAGCATGTTCAAGGAACCATCCTGCAACAGCGTGACCCGCTTCGTGGAAAGCGACAATCTTCTTTTCCTCCGGAAGTATGATCTTATTCTTTTTCTCTAATCCGCCAATTACACGGTCGATAGCGTCCTGAAAGTCCTGCATATCAACCGCCTTCTTATCTTTTCGTGCTGCAATAAGCGCAGCCTCGTTACAGACGTTGGCTATTTCTGCCCCTGCAAAACCAGGTGTTTGAGCTGCGATCTTTTTGGGATCCAAATTCGGATCAAGTTTGATAGGCTTAAGATGGACTTTGAAGATCGCCTCCCTACCCACAATATCCGGTTTGTCTATACTGATCTGACGGTCAAAACGGCCTGGTCGCAACAATGCCGAATCAAGGACATCCGGGCGGTTAGTAGCGGCCAGAATGATCACGCCGGAATCAGTAGCAAATCCATCCATTTCTACCAGGAGAGAGTTCAATGTGTTTTCTCTTTCATCATTCGCGCCAGGCAGCTGGCCACGTCCACGTGAACGTCCTATCGCGTCAATCTCATCGATAAATACTATACACGGTGCTTTTTCTTTGGCTTGCTTAAAGAGGTCACGAACGCGTGCTGCGCCAACCCCGACGAACATTTCAACGAAATCGGAACCCGACAAAGAGAAGAAGGGAACGCCGGCCTCTCCTGCAACGGCCTTTGCCAGCAGGGTCTTGCCAGTACCAGGAGGCCCAACGAGAAGAGCACCTTTAGGTATTTTACCGCCAAGTCGTGTGAATTTGCTAGGTGTTTTTAGAAAATCAACGATTTCCTTAACCTCTTCTTTGGCTTCATCCAGCCCGGCAACATCCGCAAATGTGATCTTTACCTTGCTCTCGGCATCAAAAAGAGCCGCCTTTGATTTGCCAATATTGAATATCTGACCCCCAGGTCCAGCTCCTCCTGTCATACGACGCATAAGCATCCAGAAACCAAAGAGCAGGAGGAAGAGGAATCCCCACTGAATGAATACCTGGAAGTAGTCCTCACGGTTCTCGGTTTTATATTCCGGCGATTGGCCAGCCGGGAGCCGGTCTCTGAAATCTCTAAATTCCTTGTCGAAATTTCCAGAGTCTACAACTTTCAACACGAAATGAGGGCCGCTGTTGCCGCTCCCAAATGTATTGTTCGTCAGCTGGTCCTTATACTTGGCATTCTGAAGTGCTTCAGGTTTTAATGTTATTTCAACAAATTTCCGATTCTCAACCAAGACTACTTTCTTGACATCGCCGCTTCGCACCATTTGCTTGAAGTCGTCAAAGTCCTTTTCCTTAAGACTACTGGAATTATTAAAGTACATAACCCCAAAAATCACGGCCACCGCAGCCAGAATCACCCAGATCTGGTAATTGCCACGGGGTGGTTTGGTTGGTAAAAGGGGTTTGTTATTTTCTTTCTTGTCAGCCATTTCTATGCAATCAAATTTATAATCCTCAAAAAAGTATCAAAAGAATAACGTGAGCAACGGTTTTTAGTTCTTCCCGTCCTCGATTTCGGTTATGTCAGCATCTCCCCAAAGGCGTTCCAGCGCATAAAATTCGCGCCTGTCTTTGCGAAATACGTGAGCAACAACATCGATATAGTCGAGTAACATCCATTCTTTATTGTTTTTTCCTTCGGTGTGCCAGGGACTTTCTTTCAAAGCTTTGAAAACTTCGGCGTCGATAGAATCAGAGATGGCATCCAACTGCTTATCGGAATTTCCAGAACAAATCACGAAGAAATCGGCCACGGCATTTTTTATTTTCCTCAAGTCCATCACCACAATGTCAATCGCTTTTTTTTCCTGCATCCCCTTCACTATAACGTCACTCAGCTTTTCGGAACTGGCACCCTTCCTTTTTTTCGCCATTAATCTATCTTCGTTTTTATTTAACCCACAAAACTAATCAATTTTACTTTGTATAAAATCCCTGCCAGTACGCTTTTCCTGGGTAAAAACCTTGTTTTTATGCCGGAATGTCATTCTACCAACAGCCATTCCCTTCAACTCTGCCAACAATCTCCTTTAGCGCCGGATGGAACATTAGTTATTACTGACAATCAAACCACGGGCCGGGGCCAACGAGGAAACAAATGGATCACCGAACCAGGCAAGAACTTGACACTTTCAATTATCCTTAAACCAGCGTTTCTCGATGTAAAAAACCAGTTTTTTCTCACGGTGTTTACATCGCTGTCATTAAGAGACTATTTGCAGTCTAAAGGATGTTCAGACGTCCGGATAAAGTGGCCGAATGACATCTACGTGGGATCAAAAAAAATCTGTGGAATCCTGATCGAAAACGTGGTCTCTGGCAATCGCTTCTCAAATAGTGTCATTGGTATTGGATTGAACGTAAATCAGGATGAATTTGGTGTAGATAACGCGACATCATTGCGTCTTTCGTTGAACCAATCGTTCGATCTGCAGTCTGAACTCGAAACCTTGCTGGCTTTTGTCGAAGCGCGTTACCTCAAGCTGAGGCAAAACGACCTTCAGTCCATGATGGAAGAATATCTTTCTTCGATGTATTGGCGAGGTGAGCCTCATTTGTTCAGCTCCAATAACAATTGTTTTGAGGGAACTATCACAGGGCTTGATGAAAACGGAAGGTTAAAGATTCTCACAAACAGCGGAGAGAATTTATTTGAGGTAAAAGAAATCAGCTACGTTCGATAGCCCTTAATTATGAACAGACTTAATTCGCCTAGCCGTATCGTAATAACATGCAGTAAGAGGTTATCACCTTTTGTCGAGCAAGAGGTACGGGACCTGGGTTTTGTTCCTGAAAGAACATTTATAACTGGCCTGGAATTTTATGGGTCGTTAAATGACTGTATCAGGTTAAACCTGAACCTGCGTTGTGCGAGCCAGGTTCATTTTTCATTAAAGGAATTCAGCGCAAACCATCCTGATGACTTATACAAAGAACTGGTAGCCTTCCCGTGGGAAGACTATCTTCTCAAAGATGGTTATTTTTCCGTAACCAGTAATGTTGATCACCCGAGCATTAACAACAACCTCTATGTTAATGTGAAAGTTAAGGATGCGATCGTGGACCGAATGACACGTGAGACCGGCCGTCGCCCCGACTCGGGGTCAGAATTAAAAGGGGCCGTAATCTATGTGTACTGGAAGCAGGAACGAGTTGAGGTTTTTGTTGACACATCAGGCGAAACATTGGCAAAACACGGCTATCGGAAGATTCCCGGAAGGGCTCCCATGCTTGAAGCCCTTGCTGCCTCTACGATCCTTGCTACAAAATGGGATAGGAGATCTCCGTTTGTGAATCCAATGTGTGGTTCAGGTACAGTGGCTATTGAGGCCCTTCTTCTGGCTACTAATAGAAAGCCGGGACTTCTACGCGACAACTATTCATTTATGCACTTCAAGGGTTATGATGATGGAGTTTATAAGAAGGAGTTAGCGGAAATTAAAGGACAGGTTCACGAGGTCGATGGACTCGAAATCATAGCCACCGATATAAGTGCGAATGCAATCAAGATTGCAAAATCAAATGCGCAGGAAGCCGGTGTGGCGGAACTGATAACTTTTCAACAGTGCGATTTTGAAGAGACAAAAATGAGCGAGGGTAGAGCAGGCGTTGTGTATTTTAATCCTGAATACGGTGAACGCATGGGCGATATGTCTGAGCTTGAATCCACGTATGCCCGCATTGGCGATTTCTTGAAGAAAAAGTGCAAAGGTTACAGCGGATATATATTTACCGGCAACCTTGAGCTGGCCAAAAAGATCGGATTAAAAGCATCCAGGAGAATAGAGTTCTACAATGCCAAGCTGGACTGCCGCTTGCTTGAATACGAATTGTATTCGGGAACCCGCAGACAAGTCAATGATAAGCCGACCGAAGCTGAGTAGGATGATCCGGTCTGATTGAAAAACATTCAAGCCACGAAAACGTA
Organism: Chryseolinea sp.; assembly: GCA_035316905.1. GTDB lineage: Bacteria > Bacteroidota > Bacteroidia > Cytophagales > Cyclobacteriaceae > Chryseolinea. Next base: position 5,616 of record DATHIE010000775.1, read on the forward strand.
AGTGAGTTGGCAATGTTGTTACACGTTATGGTATACTGTTGAATTTTATCATCAACTATTGTTTTCTTTTTTGGGGGGAATAGCTAACCAGGCCAGCAGTCGTTGTATTGACGCGTGGCATGATTTTTTTACCTACAATGCTATGAAAACGCATTGTATAATCATCATAATAGCATCTCTGGTCCTTCTGCCGGATCACAACGCTCACAGTCAAAACAAAAAGAAGGCTGCATCAGCAACAGCCAAAAGAAATACGGTCGCATCCGATACGTTAACACTGCCACCTCCAAATGCAACGAAGTCGAAGAGGAACTTCAGCAATGTGCAAGGTTGGAAAGATGGCAAGACTCCAAAGGCAACGGAAGGATTTGGGATTAACAAGTATGCTGATGGTTTTGAAAATCCACGCTGGATGTACGCAACTCCAAATGGTGACATTCTGGTGGCTGAAAGTAATTCGAATCACACGTTTTGGGAAAAGATCGGCGGATTCCTTATCGGGGCATCAAAGTCAAACAATCTTCACAATAGCGCAGACCGGATTACTCTCTTGCGCGACGCCAATCGCGATGGAATTCCAGAAGTACGCGAGACATTCCTGACTAACCTGAATCAACCATTTGGTATGCTCGTACTGGGCGATTGGTTTTATGTTGCAAACACGGATGCCTTGTGGAGATATCCGTATAGCCCGGGCGATACGAGGATCACAGCTAAAGGGGAAAAGGTCGTCGATCTTCCCGCAGGCAAACACAACCGGCATTGGACGCGTAACATCATCGCAAATAAAGACGGTTCGAAGATCTACATTGCCGTAGGCTCAGGGAGCAACGTCGCCGAGAATGGCATCGAACAAGAATTGCTTAAGGCTGATATACTTGAAGTGAATCCTGATGGAACAAATCTTCGAGTCTTTGCTTCAGGCTTGAGAAACCCGGTAGGTATGGATTGGGCGCCGGGAACGAATACATTGTGGACGGTCGTGAATGAACGCGACGAATTGGGAGACGATCTTGTACCCGACTATCTCACGAGTGTTAAGGATGGCGGATTTTACGGCTGGCCTTACGTTTATTTTGGCTACCATGAAGATTCTCGAGTTAAAGACGCTAAGCCTCAGGTCGTCGAAAATACCATTATGCCGGACGTTGGCCTTGGCTCCCACACAGCGTCATTAGGTCTGGTGTTTTACACGAATAAGACATTTCCGTCGAAATATCACGAAGGTGCATTCATTGCTCAACATGGTTCATGGAACAGGTCCGTGCTGTCTGGTTATAAGGTGATCTTTGTTCCATTTAAGGATGGTAAACCCAGCGGACCGCCTGAAGATTTCCTGACAGGCTTTATTGCAGATCTTGAAGAGGACAAAGTATATGGCAGGCCGGTTGGGCTTCTGGTCCAAAACGACGGATCGTTGCTCATTACAGATGATGTAAGCAACACTATTTGGTGGGTTTCGGCTACTCCTGCCAACATTTCTATGAAGTAGGGCGGTCCAGGCGCAAATGATTCCCATTCTGAAATAAGAACTTTAGATTATGGGAACGATTGTCTAGACTCTTTTTCAATCGGTTAAGTTGGAAGGGCGAATTTCGGGTTTAAAATCACTTTTTTACGTGGATGTTGCTCCGTGAGCTTTTGGAAATTGTTTTGCGTAAGTCGGTTGAGTAACAGTTTTCCATGACAACTTTTTTCGAGCATCAAAAGTCCAGCTCTAAGCGCAATTACCCAAAGAACCTCATCGTGCTCGCATCCGCCGATGGAGCCTTGGGGGAGGATGAAAGATCACTGATAACGCGGATTGGATTGCGTCGGGGCCTCAAAGCCTGGCAGATTGAAGAGCTATTTTCAGACGTTGAAGATCACACGACTTTTTTGCCCGAATCGATGGCTAACAGGATGAACATGCTACACGATCTTATGGAACTCGTGTATGTTGACCGCCAGGCAAATGCAAACGAGATACAATACATAAAGAATCTGCTTGATGTATTTCAATTGAGGTCGGAGTTAATGGATGACCTAGTAGACCTCTTCAAAAACGGACCACCTTCGCGAATGGACTGGATGGATTTTGTCGACAATACTTGTCGAATCTCGGTCGAATCATAAATTGATCCCTACACTTTTGTTTTTTCCGTTGTGATGTAAAATTGATTTTAAGTACTTTGGAACTTTCAGTAGCGCTAGTGCTTGCTGAATAGTTTAAAACAGTTTGATTATGGCTGAAGTACTTGAGATTCCGAAGCGTCCAAAAAGAAAGTTCTTATCTGAAGATTTTAAGGTTACGTCATGGGAAGTGCTAAAACCTCACTTCGATAATTTGATGGAGAGAAAACTTGATTCTGTAACAGATGTCAAGCACTGGTTTCTCGAACGAAGCGAAATAGAATCCGTTATTGCCGAGGATCTCGCGTGGCGGTATATACAAATGACATGTTACACCGAGAACGAGGAGTATCGAAATAGCTATCAGTATTTTATTGAAAATATACAACCACAGATAGCGCCTGTTTCTGATAAGTTGAATAAAAAAGTGGCAGCATCTCCTTTCCTCGACGAGTTGTCGCAGGCTGAGGGCTACGATATCATGATCAAAAATCTGAAAAAAGAGATTGAGATATTCCGCGAGGAAAACGTTCCATTATTCACAGAGATCAACACGGAATCACAGAAGTACGCGCAGCTCAATGGAGCGATGACCGTAGAGATTGACGGAAAAGAGTTGACACTTCAGCAAGCAGCGGTTAATCTTATGTCGACGGATCGTGCAAGGCGGGAAGCCGTCTATCATAAGATCACTGAGCGAAGGTTGAAAGACAAAGAAGTGCTCAATGATTTGTTTTCAATACTCATTCGGTTGCGTGATAAGGTGGCTGTCAATGCCGATTTTGCCAATTTCAGAGACTTTATGTTCAAAGCCCTGGGCAGATTTGACTACAGCCCGCAGGATTGTTACGATTTTCACAATGCTATTCAACACGAAGTAGTACCTATTCTCGATCAGTTTTCAAAGGAGAGAAAGGAAGCCCTCAAGGTTGGACAACTTCGTCCATGGGACAAAGCGGTGGATCCGGAGGGTCGCGAAGCTTTAAAACCTTTTACCAACGGCAACGAGCTGGCGGAAAAAACGATCGAAGTTTTTCGCAGGCTTGATCCGTTCCTCGGACAGTGTCTTTCGATCATGAGGGAGATGGGCCATCTGGATCTCGAATCAAGGAAAGGGAAAGCGCCCGGTGGATATAATTATCCTCTCGCAGAGATTGGAGTTCCATTTATTTTCATGAATGCCACCTCGACGTTGAGAGACATGGTGACAATCATGCACGAAGGTGGACATGCCATTCATAATTTCCTTACAAGAGACCTTGAGCTCAACGATTTTAAGTCTACACCATCAGAAGTAGCCGAACTTGCGTCGATGTCAATGGAACTTATTTCAATGGACCACTGGGATGTTTTTTTCACTAACGAAGAAGAGCTGAAACGTGCAAAAAGAGAGCACCTCGAAGATATTATTGAGACATTACCATGGGTAGGCACAATAGATCAGTTCCAGCATTGGATATACCTTAATCCAGGCCATACGTTGGAGGAAAGGAAAGCCGAATGGAATCGAATATTCGATCGCTTTGCAGATACGGTCACAGATTGGACGTCGCTGCAAACCGCAAAAGACTTTTTGTGGCAAAAACAACTACACCTGTATGAAGTACCGTTTTACTACATCGAGTATGGAATGGCACAATTAGGCGCCATTGCCGTTTGGAGAAACTTCAGGAAAAATCGCGACGCAGGTCTGGCGGGCTACCAAAATGCATTAAAGCTCGGCTATCTCCGGACCATTCCGGAGATATACAGGGCAGCTGGTATCAAATTCGACTTCAGCCGCGAATACGTCAAGGAGCTGATGAATTTTGTCCGGGACGAGCTCGCGAAGATCTGATTGTTAGCCTCGACTCTTGTCAAGCAGATCGCTGAGGATCAACGCTTCTTCGTCGCTTAACAGAAGAACACTGTCGATCTGAGTCTGCTTCTTGTCGATTGCTCGTAACAACTCCAGGCCCTCTTCCGTCAAGTTGACGTCGGCCGCTCGTTTGTCATTTGAGCTAACTCGTTTTGTGATAACCTTCTTTGCAAGAAGTCGATCCAATAGTCTCGAAACATCAGAGTTCTTGTCCAACATTCTGGACTTAATTTCTGTTGCCGAAGTACTGTTCGGGTACTGGCCTCTGAGGATGCGAAGGATGTTAAATTGTTGTAGTGTGATGCCAAAGGGTTTAAAAATGTCCTTTTGTTTTCCCTGCATCCAACCGGTGGTATAGAGCAGGTTCAGCACAGCTTTTTGGAGGGGGGTCTTAAATTTTTGCTGTTTGATTTCGTCTTCGATTTTCATTTTACACAAGGTAGACTCCGGCAGTTCAGGCCGGAGTCTTGTTAATTACTAACTAAGCTTTCTTATCGGCTTCGATCTTACAGACGATCTCCACGACATCGCCTACAACCATTTCACCTGTAGGCACTTTATTTGCCCAGGTGAGGCCGTAGTCTTTGCGATCAATCTTGCCTGTAAGTTTGAAACCTGCTTTTTTTCCACGGCCGGTGTCTACTTGCCCGCCATAAGTCACGTCGAATTCAACGGGCTTGGTAACGCCGTGCATGGTGAAATCTCCTTTGAGCTTATACTTGCCACCATCTTTCACAAGAGTGCCCTTGAAAGTGATGTCAGGATACTTTGCCGCATCAAAGAAATCAGGAGATTTCAAGTGATCATTTCTTTTTTCAACTTCGGTATCAACGGATGCCGTTTTTGCAGTAAAACTTACCTCCGCACCGTTGAAGTCTTCTGCTTTACTTACAATCGATCCTTCAAAGTCATTAAAACGTCCGTCGACTTCAGTAACCGCCATGTGGGTAACGACAAAACCAATCTTTGTGTGGTTTTTATCGAGAGTCCAGGTGGTTTGCGCAAATGCACCGGTCGCTACAAATAGCAACGCGAATAATGTGTTAATCTTTCTCATAATAAATCTTCATTTTTTTTAACTGATCAAATATAATGATTGTACCCAAAACATTTGTTTAGACAAATGTTATTTAATCCAATCCCAAAATCCTGGATAGGTACGTTTACTCACTCGGGCTCACTTTCAACGTGGGGGCAATATAAAAATAATGCCCGTTTTCAAAATACCCTGCGAAAGGGAAAATTGAAATTGAATACAAACGCTGCAACTTTTGGTTCAAATGTAACCTGATTAACCTTTAATGTAGAAGTCCGATATAAGACTGCGGTAGGATGTTGACCATTCAAGGTCATGGTCGTATAGCAAAATTTCTCCCTCATCAAGAGACTGTGCGCTCGTGCTGAATTCAAGCAAGGTCCGTTCTACCGGTTTTTCCCGTCTGGTTTTGAAGTGACAAATCCGAGTGCAAAAAAGTTGATAGCGGCTCGCTAACTCGGAGAACACCATGGCTTCCTGATAAGGAAGGATTACGTTAAACCGTCCATGTGATGTCAATAAGCGCACCACTGCTGATAACAGGTCGTCATAAGAAAGTGAGGAGGTATGTCGAACCTGATGACGCCCCTTATCGGGTGGCCGGAGACTTTTATTAAAGTACGGTGGATTCGTCACAATGAGATCAAAACGTGCTACAGGAAAATAATCCTGCACCGCAAGCTGATGAACACCAACTCTCGAAAACCAGGGAGACTTACTGACATTTTCGGCAGCTTGGTCAGCGGAATTTTTTTCAATTTCCACCGATTCTACCTGCGTTGAATTGGCCGTGCGCTGTGCTAACATGAGCGCAATGACGCCTGACCCCGTTCCAATGTCAAGTATATTTTCGGCGGCCGATACATCAACCCATGCGCCCAGCAGGACGGCATCAGTGCCAACCTTCATAGCACACCTGTCGTGGCGAACTGAGAATTGTTTAAAATGAAAATAAGTACCGCTTTTCATACCTTCAGGGTTCATGCGGAGGGATGACCTTCGGGCAAAATAGATATTAATTGTTATGCAGAAAATCAGATGGGGGATTTTGGGTTGCGGAAAGATCGCCAGAAAGTTTGCAGCAGATCTCAAACTTGTAAAAGACGCGGCATTGGTCGCAGTGGCGTCAAGGGACGAACAGCGGGCAAAAGAATTCTCGGAGGCTTACAACGCACAAATTGCGTTCAACTCTTATGAGGCATTGGTGAGCAGCGACAAGATCGATGCTATTTACATTGCTACACCACATGGTTTTCACCACGAGCATGCATTGATTTGTCTTAACCACAAGAAAGCAGTGTTATGCGAAAAAGCGCTCGCGTTAAATTCCTGGCAGGTAAAAGAGATGATCGAAACATCCAAAACCAACAAGGTTTTTCTTATGGAAGCTTTCTGGACAAAATTTCTGCCTCAATATCAGGCGGTGAACGACCTTATCAACCAGGGTGCTATTGGAAAACTGAAATTGATCCAAGCCGATTTTGGTTTCCTTGCGGAGACACCCACACCTCAGCGACTATATGATCCCAAGTTGGGCGGCGGTGCACTGCTCGATATTGGGATTTACCCGGTATTTCTTGCCCTCTCTTTGTTGGGACGCCCGGATGAT
>DATHIE010000776.1:0-5289 GCA_035316905.1 Chryseolinea sp.
GGACCCGGATGCGTTTCCCTTGATTTAGCCCAAAGTATTCTTCCGAGCGCGCCATTTCGCACGCTAGCCATTGCCTTTAGAAACTTCGGTGTATAACAAAGATCTTCAAGATATCCGCTGAAGACTCCGGCTTTTTCCACCGCTTCTAGCATACGTTTCGCTTCGGCGCCATTTCTACCCAGCGGTTTAGTGGTGATCACTGCTTTTTTATGTTTGCAACAGAGCATCACTGCTTCCTCATGAAGATTGTTGGGTAGAGCAATACAAACCACTTCCACTTCGGGACGATTTATCGCTGCTTCCATCGACGTTGTAGCAAAAGCTACGGCATAGTCCTTTGCGAATTTTTTCGCACTCTCTTCCTTGCGCGAATAGACAGCTACGACCTTGTCCTTGTTTCGATAACCGTGCAGGGAATCGGCGTAAAACCTGCCGATAAAACCCGACCCTAACATTGAAATGTTCATAGTGCGTTGATATTTTATCACGCTGCCTTTTCAATTTGCAGCTTCTCTTTGAAAAATAGAATGAAATATATAAGTACGGCGACAGAGATGTATGCAGGTACTAACCAGATGCTCTTCCACTGGTATACATTCTCCACCGTGTAATATTCAGAAGTAAATCCGGAGAACCATGTGCCGATGAACATACCAAGGCCATAGGTTGCGAATGTGAAGAGACCTTGTGCCGCGTTCTTGATTTTTTCGCCCGCTTTCTTTTCAGTATACATGTATCCTGTTACGAAGAAGAAGTCGTAACAGATGCCGTGAAGAATAATTCCTGCGTAGAGCATCCATAGATTTGCATCAGAGTTTCCAAAGGCAAAGCAGACGTAACGCAGCAGCCAGGCCGTTATGCCGAGCAGCAACATCTTTTTGACACCGATGGTATTAAATAGGAATGGAATAGCCAGAATGAACATCGCTTCAGAAATTTGTCCGAGCGTCATTTTACCGGTAGCATTTTCCATTCCTGCCTGGTCAAGAAACAGGTTTGCAAAACCATAATAAAATGACAGGGGAATACAAACCAAAATTGCAGCGATAAAGAATATCAAATAGGGTTTGTCCTTGAACAACACAAATGCCTCAACTCCTAAAGCACTCGAGGCGCCTGTGCCTTTTCCTTTGGGCGGAGTATTGGGAAGGGCAAAGCTGATTAACCCCAAAATTACAGATGCTGTTGCTGCAAGATGAAAGGTTGATGAGGTCTTTGCGATATCGAGAACTCCGATAGTAATGCCCGCCGCAATCCATCCAACCGTTCCGAACACACGGATCCAGGGAAACTGTTTGCCAGGGTCGGTCATTTGCGAGAAAGCGATGTTGTTTGAAAGAGCAATTGTTGGCATGTACAACAATGAATACAATAGAATGACCCAATAGAAGGCAGCGTTGTTTGTTATTTGAGTTGCAAAATAGAGCAACAAACCTCCAACAATATGGAAGACTCCCATGATGCGCTGCGCCGAGAAATATTTGTCAGCTACCATGCCAATAAAGAATGGAGAGATCATCGTGGCAATCGCTAACGCGCTATATGCTGCGCCTACCTGAACTCCGGAAGACTGAAGAATTTCCGTCATGTAGGATGCCATCGTAACATACCATGCTCCCCAAACAAAATATTCCAGGAACATCATGACAGAAAGTTTTGAGAATACGATAGGTTTCATGGGGCTGAGGTAATTGGTCAGAGAAAGATACAGGGTTAAGCAGAATCGCAGTAGACCTCCCGTATAATAATTTGCTGTCCGTAAAAGTACAGTGCGATGTTACAATGATAATCTAACCCGGTGCCTTCACCTTTCCCATGTATTTGTCAAACCAGGCAAGTGTTTCCCTGACCATGCCGTCCTGTGGTGGAATATGATCAGTCTCGAATAAGACGAGCTTCTTATCCTTTTTAGGGGTTGAAATAGACTCGTACATGGGTCTAATGTAAGAGTCCAGCGGCAAGACGGAATCGTATTTACCATTCAACATCAACGTAGGGATAGTGATGTGACCAACAAAATTGACCCCATTAACTTCGGGGCGTCCCTGCGGCCGAAGGCCACCCGCGACAAAAACGTTTGTTTTTATTCTCGCGTCCACGCCACTAAGAATAACTCCGATAAATGGGCCCCAACTCATACCATAAAATGCAATGTTGTTAGGATCGATATCACTTCGCGACTGCAAGTAATCCAGGCTTCGTCGATAATCCTTTATCACCTGTGTCATGAATTCTGTATATTCATGAGTATCCGACCCAAGGTGAAGAACATATCCCTTCGCATCGCTCCGTCGTTCAAAAGTTCCTTTACAAACGGGAAACATTACAGCCCTCCCGCTTCTGACTATGTATTCGAGGAAGATAGGATACTCATAATACTTTTCAAGCTCATCACTACTGGTTTGCAAGAATGATGCGCTACCTGGACCATAAATTATTGTTTGATAAGGAGGTTGCGCGTTCCTAGGCAAAAACATGTGGGCAATTATTTCTTCATCATTGTACGGCGCCTTATAGACTACTTTTTCATAAATCCATGCCGTGTTCTTTTCGTCTCTGGTTACAAGTTTTGATTTTATTTCAGTTTGGTCATAGTCGAAGAGGGATTTGTAGATCTTGAACACGTCGTCGGGAACAGGATCCACCAAAGTCGGTGGAGTCAATTCGTATCCCAGCACGTCCGTTAGTCGGTAAACAACATTCGGCATGGGCTTGCCATCTGCATAGCGTACGCATCGAAACCCATTCGTTTCAGAGCGGTCAAACGCAGGAGCTTGCGACGGACGATTAAATTCATAGGTGTTACTATTCCAGCCACCACCACGAATAAGCTTTCCGAGTTCTGTATCGTTCTTACACCATTCTCTTACATTGCCAGCCATGTCATATGCACCCCAGGCTGTTACGCCATCAAGCGATCCAACACGCACGGCGCCCTTACGATTGAAGTTGCTAAAGGGAGCAAACAACGCAAACCCTCCCATTTGAGGCCAACGTATCACGAAGGTATTTTCACCCCGCGCAAGTCCCCAGTGATCGCCGGTGGGCAAATCCTTCTTTACATACGTTGCGTAGGCGGACGCTTCATACCAGCTAACTCCCGATACCGGGAAATCCTCTCGTCCTTGAAGATAGGTTCCATTCATCCAAGTTGAGGGCCCGGCTTGACCAGTTTTGTCTGTGAATAATTTCATCGCTTCATCCCATTGGATCCTTTTGCCATCGAGAATGAATCGTTCATTCCAATATTTCTCATCAGTATAGCCTCCTGCATCCACAAACTGTTTGTATTGTTTGTTGGTGACTTCAGTAACGTCGACAAGAAAATCTTCAAGATTACCATATGGCATCGTCGAACCCATGACTCTTGTCATTCCCATTGGCAGGCTATCGGTTGAATCCAACTTTCGATAAAAATCCTTGGGAGCTACCAAACCAAGTTTGGTCAGGTTACTGAAATCCTTGAATTCAAAATCAGTATCTACTGCCATCACAGTTTTGTAACCTTCTTTTTCAACTTTCCACCGGAGGATAGCTATTGGGAGTTCAGCTGAATCAATCGGCGTGCGGCCTAAACTTCGCCAGTCGGCTCCCGGTGAATTGTATTTTTTAACAAATACTTCAGCATCTTCAGGTTCAGTATTTATGTTAACCTTCACCGAAGATTCTTTGATCAGTCTCTTAAGCCTGGGATCATCTGGAATGATTTGTTGTAAACCTTTTGCTTTTTCATACGCTTCACTATAATCCCGCCAGCTCGAAGCCACCAATTGTTCAATCTCGCCCAGACTGTTTCTTGCTTCCTCCTGTATTGCCTGTGCCCGGAAATATCTTGTAGTTCCAAAGATGACCACGGACAAGACTGCAACAAAGAGCAGCAACGCAGGCACGATCGCTAATTTTTTCTTTGGATTTGCAAGACTCTGGAAACGCCGCTTCGAAGGCAGGGGCAAGCTTTCGCCTTGAAGAGCGAATATCATTACTGGCGTTTTTACATTCTTTAATTTGGCCTTCCCCATCTGGACGCAATCCTTTCGGATCGATTCGGAAAGTGATTCGGCCACGTGTTCTGAAAAATAAATTCCACCTGGATCAGCAAGGGCCTCAATACGCGACGCAATGTTTACACCATCTCCAAAAATGTCATTATTATCTATGATGATTTCGGCCTGATTAAGACCAATTCGTACCCTTAGACCAGTTCCAGTATTCACGTGTTTCTGTATTTCATAACAACATAATACTGCACTGTCAGCTGTAGGAAAGTAGGCAAGCAGTCCATCGCCAATTTCCTTCACAAACGTTCCACTAAACTTCTCAATGAGATTTTTCTGGATCCGGTGATTCTCTTGCAGCCTGGATAGTGCTGCTGCTTCATCGTCTCCCATCATGGCAGTGTATCCTACCACGTCGGAGAACATTACTACGGCATTTTGTCTGATGCTGTTCATAGCCAGAGGGGTTAATTTGCTGAAACACAAAACCTCAAAGCAGACTTCAGATGGAATATAAATTTAAAGAATACCATGGCTCAATTTCAAGACCATGATTTAAAATGATTTTGCTCAGACGTGGCGGTGTTATCTGTCAATCCAGGTGGCAAAGAAGGGCCCCAGATCCTGACCGCTGACATCTTCCATCACCTGCCGCAGATCGCGCGAGACAACGGACTTTCCGAAATAGGTAGTTGTGTATTTCTTCACTCCATCCCAAAAAGCCTTTTCACCAAGTTGTTCTCTCAAGAGATGAAGGGAATAAGCTCCCTTGTAATACACTAGAGTTCGGTCATCACTGGTGGGATTGATCCAATTCTGGAAAATAAGAGGTTTGTCCACACCCTTCTTCACAACAGCTTGATAAGCGTCTTTGTAGACCGAAATATCCTTTAGATAGAGATCTCGACCGAACCGGAACTCTTTGAATGCCGAGGACATAAATACCGCAAACCCTTCATTCAACCAGAAGTGATTCCAGTTCAAACAGGTCACGCTATTTCCCCACCATTGATGCGCCAGCTCATGGGCTGCGAGATTGATGTCAGAAGGGTTTTCAAGAACCTGCTTTCCATAGTTGAGTCTAATTACTGTGAATCCCGCCATTTCCTGTGAGACGTTCCCTTCACCCAATACTTGAGTATATGATTTCCCCGGATATGAAACACCAGAGCGTTCCTCAAAGAACTGAATCATACTTTTCGTTTCAGCAAATATTTGATTCAATTCCTCTGATGAATAAGCCGATGATAAGTGTCGGAGTTTCAACGTCCCCGTCGAGTCTGTATACTCAGTA
>DATHIE010000777.1:0-3028 GCA_035316905.1 Chryseolinea sp.
TGACTTTAACGTATTCTACAAGAAATTTTACAAGCTCCTTAAAGACGACACGCTTCTCGACGACGCTTTGATCACTCTTGAGACGGCAGGCACATGGATCGGCAATCACAAGCGAAAAACGTTGATAAATGCTTTCGCGGAAACATACTTCAAGAAGTTAACGAACAAGACTTTTGGTGTTTTCACAAGTGGGCCTATAGGCCATCTCGATGAGGTGATCTTCAATGCCACCGATTTCAATTTTGCGCTGCCGTTCCGATTTCAAAACAGAGGCGTATTTGGCAATAAGAACCTTAAGGACTTGGGACCCGAGCTTTACCAATCCAGAGACCAAATAAAATTATCGGACATCATCGCGTCGTCGTCCTGCTTTCCAGTCGGTTTCGAGCCATTAGTTTTTCCGGATGATTTTATTCCCTCTTCTGAACCGATATACAAGAAGTTGGTGGAGATACCAGCGTTTCGTGACGGTATCGGCGTTATGGACGGTGGCCTGGTCGACAACCAAGGCGTCGCCAGTATTGTTCTCTCGCAGGACCGCCGACGGGACAATCCAAATGATCCACTCAAACCTTTCGACCTATACATAATTACGGATGTAGCCAGTCCGTATATGGATAAGTGGTCGAAGTCAGATGACAAGCTCGGTTCGTGGCGCGAGATGAGTTATTCCACTTTCAACTGGAACATTATTGATTTTTTTGCAAAGCCAATCCCGTTGTGGGTTTGGCTTCTCATGGCTATTTCTATTGTGGGAGCTATGGGCTCTATCAACATAACCGACCCTGCGTGGTTCAAAGTGTTGCTATCCTTTGTATCTGGAATTGCTTTTACTGTTTCACTTGGCTATGCACTGGCGAAAAAATTCCTAAAGGCGGTCCTTGTTAAGCGCGTCAGTTCGGCTATTCAAAATGTAATACAAAAGCTACCCGCCTTTTACAGGCCCTTGTTGAAGCGATTTGAAAAGATTCGTTTTGGCATTTTCGAGAGGATGCTGAGAGAGCGAGGTTCGTCTACGGTTACTATACTCAACGAGATGTTTTTGAAACAGCTACGTAGACTAACCTATTTTCAGATCTATGAAAAAGATGAGTGGAAATTCCGCCGGATCATGAACGGTGTTTATGAATTGACGGATTACAATCTCAAAGCGCGAATGGCCGCGGACGGTGAGGATGAAGACGGAAAGAAAGAATTCATAGCGCATCTTGATCCTTTACTGGCAGACCCAGGCGAAAAAATCAACGCCGCCGCTGCTGTTGCTGCCAAAATGCCAACCACGCTTTGGTTCGAAGCTGAGCATAACAAGGCCAGGATGCTCGATCATCTTATTGCCTGCGGGCAATTCACGGTGTGTTACAACTTATTGGTTTATTTGACTGAATTGCAACACGATCCTGGATCTCCGTTGAAAGAAACGTGGGAACAGCAAAAAGATCTTAAGGCTCTGTACATGGATCTCATGAGAGATTGGAAAGTCTTCCGAGATAAACCACTTTTTATGATCGATGGGCAGTTAAAGAGGGAGCTGGCATAACGTCCATTAAATTTTCAGGTAATTACAAAAGGAAGGATTTGTAAATGGCCACGGTTTCAGATGGAAATATTTGCAATCCTGAATCCGAATTTAGCCTCCGGACTTTGCGGTGGATAAAATGCTTCAGCGTTGATATCCACTTCGTCAATGACCAATTTCACAGGGCGAGTATCCTTGTATGTTTCAATAGCGCTTGTAAATTTAAGTTTTGACAATTCTTCCACCGTACTCAGGTTAACCTGGTACGTCTCGGCTTTTTCGAATTCCATGAACAATCTATCCTCGTCAGTTTGTGCTTCCAGTTCTGATCGAAAACTTGTGGCAAGGCCGTTCGTTTTTAGTAAGGATTCCTGACTCATTAAAAACGACGCGCAGTGGAGCAAATCATCATTCTTCCTGAAGTAAACAACTTTCCAAAAAAGCGTGGGTATTTGAACGTATTCGGCTTTCACCTTTGTAACGAGGTAAGGATCTTTGCTACTCAATACAGGACCTGTGAAGAGATTTATTCTAAGTTCGTTCGCTTTGGTTTCGGTGTGCAGGATGTAGTCTTCCAGCACACGCCATATCTTTCTATTTAAGTTCGAATGTTGAGGTACAGCATTTGAGTAGAAGAAAGTTGAATCGGCCGCAACAATGGCATCCTCGTCTGTTAGCCCCCATTGCACATCTTCACGTTTTGTCATGTGTCCTTTGTCGAAGTCGCTATTTTCGGCCGTATAGAGCTCCGGCCCCCACTGGTATTCTTTCAAAATCCTAACATCCTTCCTCCAATGGTCTTTACGCTTGAGCTTTCTAAACAGTTTGCCGTCTATATTGCTTGCGGTAAAAAAAGGGAACTTTCTTTTTGAGGAGAGTTTCAAGCTATAGTTAATATATGGAACAAGACCATCTGGAATTTTCTCTGTCACAACAAGTTCTCTATTTTGATGCTGAGACAACAACGGTGGTTCAACCGGGTGTTCCACTATGAAATTTTTATTGTAGCCCGTAAACATGAGGGGTTTATTTTACTTTCGGATGCCGAGACTGGTTTTTTCGTCAGTAGACAAGTCGCCATACCCGGTTTTTAAATATTCGATTTTATTCTTCACAGAGTCTCTATAGAGGAGTGCCTGTTGGCCATTTTCCAATTCTACGATAACAAAGTTCTGGTGTATATTCAACAATGATAAATCGTGAGCGTCATTCTTCTTTTTTAGAAACTTATTCGTAAAAGCGTCAATAAGGACCTCGTTGTTGCCATCGTTAATTGAATATACTGCCCAACCAGCCTCTACATGTACATCGTACTTGAATTTCCAGGAACGACGTTCTAGTAAATCATAGAACATGTCGGATGAATCACTCACTATAAAGCGATCACCATTTGTTAGTTGAAAATCCGTTTCACTAAAATTGACAACAGCGAATGGTTTGCCCAGATGTACCACTGAAATTCGGTTGTCAGACGTGCGCAGGAAAAACGCGTCGTTTTCAATGGACGCAAAG
>DATHIE010000778.1:0-13426 GCA_035316905.1 Chryseolinea sp.
CATGGAACCCTTTGGGTTGGTACCGGATTTCCATTTACGGGAGATGCAAAATGGAAAGAAGGAGGACTTAATCGCTATAACAGTACTACGAAAAACTTTACGCGGTTTTTGCACGACCCTAAAGATCCGTCGAGCTTAAACGATAACAGGATTGGGACCATCTTTGAGGACAGCAAAGGTACTTTTTGGATAGGTACCGCAGGTGACGGGCTGCACACGATGAACCGGGAAAAGGGAACGTTTGTAAGACACGAGCAGAACGCGGCTCATCCGGATGGTTTGAGCCGGCCACCGCTTAGAAATACCATATCATGGGCGGATGATTTTATAACTTTTATCAGGGAAGATATATCTGGAACTTTCTGGATAGGTACTTTTTCAGGCGGTCTAAATAAGTACGATCCTGAAATGAGGACAATGGACCACTACTCATCCCTCACAGAAAACGCAATTGATAAAAACCAAACATTGGGTCTTAGTTGGAGCTACACATCAAAGGATGGCGTTCTTTGGGTTGCTGGCACCGGGGGTGTTTTCCGGATGGATCCGTTACACAAACCGATACCCCACCATGATACCGGCCACCCTGTGAGTAGCATATTTCAGGAACGCACCGGGGAATTATGGTTGGGGACCAATCGCGGTATACTGGTTTATGACTCGGCACGGATTAACAAAAAATGGTTCGTTCATTCTGAAGCAGACCCAGCAAGTTTAAGTGCCAATCGTGTGCTTTCAATACTTGAGGACCGGGAGGGTATTATTTGGATCGGGACAGAAATTGGACTCAATAGTTTTGACCAGCAAACACAAAAATTTACTCGCTACTATCAAAATAATAACGTCACCCTCTCCAACCCCTTCATTCCATTCAATTCAATTTATGAAGACCGGACGGGATCACTCTGGCTCGGAACATATCCCTCACTAAGTTCAATGAATAGGGAGGATGCTACATTTACCTATTATGGACAAAACCAATTTGACACAATTCAGAATAGTTTAACAACCATACTGGAAAATAGAGAGGGTTATTTGTGGATAGGCACGTGGAGCGGTTTGAAAAGACTTGAAAAAAAAACCAATACAATTGGGCATTACCTGCCCGGATTTTCTATCCGAAGTGTTTTCGAAGACACCGATGGTGTTTTATGGATTGGAACTAACAGAGGCCTTTATTATTTCAATGCTTCCAACAATGATTTTGTGCCTTTCATTAATCCTGGAGCAGGGCTTAGGGAAGATATCAATGTGTTCCATATTCTGGAAGACGATCAACAATCTTTATGGATAAATACGAGCATAGGCATTGTCCGGCTCCGCCAAAATCGCCGCGAACTTAGTTTATATGGAAAAAACAGAATGATTCCATCTGTCGAGGGGACACAGAATAATTGTTTTGAAGGAATTGGTGGTGAACTTTTTTTTGGAGACAATTCGAACAATGGCTATTACGCTTTTTTTCCAGAACAGTTAAAGACAAATACTACTGCCCCTGATCTTCACATTACAGCATTCAGACTTGGAGATCAATTAGTAATTCCCGAAAAAGGCAGTTCCTTGAATGAACATCTTTCGCAGGCCGAGGAAATTCGCCTATCCTACAATGAGAATGTTTTCTCCTTTGAATTTGTCGGTATGCATTACAGCAGCCCCGAAGACAATCAGCACCTTTTCATGTTGGAAAACTTCGATACCTGGCAGAGAGCAGGAGAGGAAAAAACAGCCAATTACTATAACGTTCCTCCCGGCAATTATCGTTTCCGCGTAAAAGCAGCCAACAGCGATGGCTTATGGACTGAAAAATCTATCGCAATTATTATTTCACCTCCCTGGTGGAAAACGGTGTGGGCTTATTTCATGTTTGGCGTGCTGTTTATCGCCGGTGTCCTTGCTGCGCACCGTGTTCAGAAAGAGAGAGTCATTAAAGCCGAAAGGGAAAGAACAAGAGAAAAAGAGTTGGCCCAGGCTAAAGAAATTGAAAAAGCATACAATGAACTGAAAACAACGCAAGCCCAACTGGTGCAACGTGAGAAGATGGCTTCGCTGGGTGAACTTACTGCAGGTATCGCCCATGAAATACAAAACCCTCTGAATTTTGTCAATAATTTTTCCGATGTGAATTCGGAATTGATTGAAGAAATGAAAACCGAATTGAAAGCAGGTAATAATGAAGATGCAATTTCAATTGCAAATGATATTGCTGAGAATGAACAAAAAATAAAACATCATGGAAAAAGAGCCGATGCAATAGTAAAAGGAATGCTCCAGCACAGTCGAAGTAGCAGTGGTGTCAAAGAACTGACTGATATAAACGCATTGGCAGATGAATATTTACGGTTGGCATACCATGGTTCGCGCGCCAAGGATAGATCATTCAATGCAACGATGAAAACTGATTTTGATGCAAGTGTTGGAAACATCAACATTATTCCGCAGGATATTGGAAGAGTCATTCTCAATGTAATTACAAATGCATTCTTTGCAGTGTCCGCCAAAGGTTCATCGGCGGGGTTGGATAGTTATGAGCCAACCGTTTCAGTAAGCACAAAAAAGACAGGTGGCACGGTCGAGATCAGAGTGAAAGACAACGGGAACGGTATCCCACAAAAAATATTGGATAAAATCTTTCAGCCGTTTTTTACAACCAAACCAACAGGACAAGGAACTGGATTGGGATTGTCATTGAGTTATGATATTGTCAAGGCCCATGGCGGGCAATTGAACGTGGAAACAAAAGAAGGTGAAGGCTCGGAGTTTATTATTCAATTACCATTCAATTGAAAGCCGACGGAAAGTCGCTGGTTTTTGTATTACAAATTGCAGTTTTTATCACAAGAAGGAAACGGACTCTTCTAAAAATTGATATCTTTGATAAGCCCCTAAGAAAACTTTTCTACACTGTCTAACCATTAAAATAACCGGGCCTATGCCAAAATTTGTCATTGAACGGAATGTACCTGGGGCAGGACAATTCACCGCTGAACAATTGCGGGCTGCATCCCGAAAATCAGTAGAGGTATTGTGCAAATTGGGTACTCGAAGCAACTCTGAATTGAAGGCCACACAATCCCAACTCATTCATTCGGAGAAGATGGCAAGCCTTGGTGAACTTACGGCAGGCATCGCTCATGAAATTCAAAATCCGTTGAACTTTGTTAATAATTTTTCTGACGTTAATTCTGAATTGATTTCAGAAATGAAGGAGGCTATAGAAAAAGGAAATATCGAGGAAGTAAAGGCACTCGCTGACTCAATCGATGAAAATGAAAAAAAAATAATTTATCACGGCAAAAGGGCCGACGTGATAGTAAAAGGCATGCTGTATCACAGTCGTAGCAGTAGCGGTGTTAAAGAAGCAATCGACGTAAACGCACTGGCAGATGAATATTTAAGATTAGCCTACCATGGTCTTCGCGCAAAGGATAAATCGTTTAATGTCGCTTTGAGATCGGATTTTGATGAAAAGATTGGGACCACAACCGTGGTTTCACAGGATATCGGCAGGGTGATTCTTAACTTGATCAACAACCGTTTTATGCCGTCAATGAGAAAAAGAAACAAACCGACCACGCATACGAGCCCATGATATCCGTAAGTACAAAAAGGTCCGGCAATAATGTACTAATTTCTATAATGGACAATGGTATCGGTATTCCCGAACATGTAGTGGATAAGGTTTTTCAACCATTCTTCACGACCAAACCCCCGGGACAAGGAACCGGACTGGGATTGTCATTGAGTTATGATATCGTCAAAGCACACGGCGGACAATTGAACGTGGAAACAAAGGAGGGTGAAGGCTCGGAGTTTATTATTGTATTACCGCAATGAATTTTATCGAAAGGTTTTTTTGTTTCTTGTTTTTGGTTGTTTCCTTCTCCGAGGCCCAGAGTTCTCCCATTGACACAGCCGAGGCCATTGATATCGGAGGTATAAAACAATGGATCAGTATAAAAGGAACAAATGACGGTAATCCTGTATTGCTTTTCCTGCATGGCGGACCCGGAAATTCGGCAATGGGTTATGCCGCGAAGTTCTCGGGTGAATTGCAAAAATATTTTGTCGTGGTGCATTGGGACCAGCGCGAAAGCGGAAAGACGGCAGAGTTAAATGCAAGCGATAAACCGCTCTCTGTGGCCGTTATGGAAAGCGATGCTATCGACGTCATCAACTATCTGCGTAAGCGCTTTTCGCGAGACAAGATCTATGTAATGGGTCACTCCTGGGGAGGGTTTCTCGCACTGAAGATTGCTGCAGAACATCCCGAGCTCTTGAAGGCCTGCCTTGCAGTGAGTCCGATGGTCGACCAGTTGGAAAGTGAGCGACTGTCTCTCAAGTGGATGTTGGATAAAGCAAAGCAGGAAAACAACCAGGAGGCGCTGAAGGAATTACAATCCGTTAGCGTTCCGTTCGCCAATGGTGAGCAATTGTATTATCATCGGTCATGGCTAATAAAAATGGCCGGCAGAAAATATCCATCAAAATCATTCGTGGAAACCTGGGCAACAAAATGGCTGAATGTATTCAACGAAGGTTCAGCAGTTAATTTTTTCAAAACCGCCCCGAAGATCGAATGCCCGGTCTATTTCTTCGTTGGCCGCAAAGACTACCAGACACATTTTAAGCTTACGGAGGACTATTACAATCTTTTAACAGCCCCAGCAAAGAACTTTTACTGGTTTGAAAATTCAGGACATAATCTTACTACAAGCGAGCCGGCCAAATTGCAGGAAATAATCATAAATGATATCCTGCCTAAAACGGGGGGTTGATGATAAGAAGCAAACCCGCTTTACAGACGGCAAACTGAACTGGATAGTTTTAACTATTTTTGATCTGATTGCCTCTTAAAAAGCACTTATTGGAATATGGTAAGGTGGTGTGTTTTGATGTTCCTCTTCCTGGGTACTGCCAAGGCCTTCTCCAATCCAAAGACTGACAGCCTTATCCAGGTCCTTATACGCGCCATTGAGACCAGGGACGTTAGCGTGAATGCCAGACTTCAACGACTCGATCAATTAAAACAAAAACTTGCATCGGTTAATGCATCGTCGCTTGAAGAAAAGTTTTCACTTTACAATGCGATCTATAATGAGTATAAAACTTTCATTTACGATTCCGCATTTTCGTACGCGAAAAAACTTATTCAAACTTCTTATAAGCTAAAAGATAACTCAAAGATTGGCTACGCCAGGGTTCAACTCGGCTTCATACTCGTTTCTTCTGGCATGTTCAAAGAAACGTTCGACTCACTTGCAGCCGCACCGGTTGGTTATATGGCGGATAGTACAAAAGTCCAGTACTATTATGTGATGGCAAGAGCATATTACGACCTCGGCACCTATAACAACGACAATCATTACCTCAACCAGTATGCACGTCTTGCAAATCAATTTATGGATTCGGCAACAAGTATAAGTAAACCTGACTCATACGATTACCTCTACTTAAGCGGTCTTCAAGACCTGAAGAATCTGCGTCTGAAGGAGGCAATGCAAAATCTGAATAAAGTCCTGAGCACTTTCCAACTAACGCCGCAACAACGAGCTGTTAACTGCCACAATTTGAGCTTCATCTACAACTCGCTTGGAGATACCGACAAAGCGATCGAATACATGGTCTACGCCGCATTGGCAGACCTTCAGGCGGCGACAAAAGAAACTGCAGCGATGTTTACGCTTGCAAAACTTCTTTATGAGCTGGGTGATGTAAATAACGCGTACATTTTTGTTGAACAGGCAATGGACGATGCGCTCTTCTATGGAGCCCGGCAACGAAAAGTTGAGATAGGTTCCCTTCTGCCGGTAATTGCAGCTCAACGCCTTAACAGCTCTGAGCAACAACGGAAACTATGGTTTACCTATGCGGCGGTCGTGACAGTACTTTCGGTTCTTGTATTTGTGTTTGTGATCGTTATTGTCCGCCAGCTCAAAAAGCTCAAGGCGGCAGAGTTTAGCATCATGGATGCTAATGAGCGCCTTCAGGAAACCAATCACCATCTCCGCGAGGCGATCGCCATTAAGGACGAATACATCGGGTATTATTTTAACATCAACTCAGAATACATCAACAAGATTGAAGAGCTTAAGACATCCGTCGACCATAAGCTGGTGACCCGGAAATACGACGACATCAAGTTTATTGTAAACAATATCGACCTGAAACGGGAACGAGAGGCTCTCTACTATAATTTCGACAAGGTATTCCTCAAACTCTTCCCTGACTTCGTAACCGAGTTCAATACCTACTTCGACGAAAAAGACAGGATCGTTCTTAAAGACAATCAACTCCTTAATACCGAGCTGAGGATTTTTGCTCTCATCCGCCTTGGGATCAGTGACACTGAAAAAATTGCGAAGATCCTGAATTACTCAGTGAATACGATCTATGCCTATAAGACCCGGGTAAAGAGCAAATCCAGGATCGCTAACGATGAGTTTGAGCTTAAGATCATGGGAATAAAAACCGCCTGAGCAGCCTGGAGCCAATACTTTGTTAATATTTTTCCGGAACGGCGTTCGAACTAATGTTCTGAAAGTCAGTGCATTACCCGGAAAAGCACTTCAATTTTTTCTATATTTTGAATGTAAAAATTGCCATTGGTAGTACTGCTTTCGTCCTTTGATATCACTTCGGTTTATTTTTTTATAAAGGCCGAGGACTCACAACCACCTCCATCCTATGGTCAAGTCATTTGCGAAGGCAAGAAACTTCGAATTTATTGGCGACCACAATAACAATTCCATTGTGATCGGGAATTACGGTGACGCCAAAATCACAGCGATTGGCAACTTCAACCTCTCCGGCATCATTTACTGCGGAAAGAACACTATCGAGTTCAATATGGCAGGAGCGGGAGCAGCTTCCTTTACGGGGGTGTGCAAAAAGCTGATGATAAGGGGAATGGATGGAAACTGTACCCTCGACCTGAGCCGGCTTACGGCAGATATAGTCTGGTGTGAATCAGTTAAGGGCAATTCTATGATCATTCTCGGACCCACCCGACTTATCGAGCTGATAAACCTCGATAATGAAGCGGTCGTCAAATACGAAGGCAAACCGCTGCTGCTTAACTATTCGCTAAGAGGTAATTCTAAAATCCTGGGCTGGAAGGAAAATTGAACGCCGCGACTCTATCGCAGCGCTATTTCTTAAAGAACACTGTCTTTCCAGACTTGGCCGACTCCCGCGCGGCGTCGAGAATTCGCACCACGGTGAGATTATTCTCCAGGGAGTACAATCCATTCTTTGGAAGTTGGATCTTCCCCTTAACTACATCAGCGAAATAGGAGAACGGATCCTGATAGATGCCCACATCGGCCAATGAGATCTCACGCGATTTTTCGGTAGCTGACTTTGTATTCTTGATCTGCATTTTGGTGCTGTTGGAAACAAGGATGTAGCCGGTTTCGCCATATACGTCCATATCCTTGCGGCCAAAGGGCCAGTTCCAGGACGCCTGAATAACACACTGAGCCCCTGGATAGGCGACAATAATGGTTGCATCATCATCTACCTTCGGGTAGATGGATGGCTTGAATTGTTGTGTGACGGCTGTTACTGATGTCGGTTCTTCGCCTTTCATCAGGTAGGTCATAATGTTTGCGCCATAACATCCGAAATCAATAAGCGCTCCTCCGCCGTTCTGTAGGGGATCCGTTAACCATGTGAGAAACTCTTTTCCAACGCCGATCTCCTTGGGCCCCTGGTGTCCATCTCTGATGATAACTTTACGAACTTTGCCCACAAAGCTGCTGTCATTAACGAGCCTATAGGTTTTTTCTGTGGTGGGATACCACGACGTCTCGTAATTGGTAAGCAAATGGATCTTGTGTTTCTTAGCAAGCTGCTCCATTTTTGATGCGTGCGCATTTGTGGTTGCCAGCGGTTTTTCAACCATAACGTGAATTCCCCTGGGCGCACACGCCTCGACTACCGCCATATGCTCATAGATCGAACCGAAAGCGACGACGGCTTCAGGTTTCACGGCCTCAAGCATTTTTGAGAGATCGGTATAAAATATATCTGCGCTAAGATTGTACTGCTTGATGTAACGCTGTGCGAGTTCGGTGTCTGGCTCGTAGACCCCTACCAGAGATACATCGGGTTTGTTTTTGCGTCCTAATATCCAACCAACATGTCCGTGTGTTGTGCCGGCAACCGCTAGCCTGAGAACATTGTCTGTGGCCTGGCCAATAGAACTGTCAGCGCTAAACATGCATAAGATCAGCGATAACAAAAATGGATAAGTGAACTTCATGATTAAAACAATATGGATGTGTCGAAGCTAATTACGGCATTTTTTCAACAACGCTCATTATCACCGTATGCATTGCATGAGAAGTCTTACTCACAGCTAATTTTATTGATGAAAAAAACGCGGCGCTTACCACTGACGGGGTTTGTGATTTCCTGCACCCCATAGGCGTAGAAATAATTGCTGTACCAGTAGTCGAGCCTGTTAAATCCTGATTGCTCTCTCTTTACAATCTCGTCCTGTTTTCGGGCTTTGATAGCCTCAAACGTCTTGCCTTCCAATACCTCATCATCTTTTATGATTTTGGCGCGCAGTTCGTTGTCGAACAAATACAGGAGAGTAATCTTGTCTTCCTGAACTTCAAGCTTCACGAATTGCTCGAGTGTATATGTCTTCACGTCATTGATCTCGAAACTGTTGTCCCACAAGAGACGGCCGTTTAGATCAAATCCCATTACGACAGCATGCGTATAGTGATAACCGTCAAAAATCCGTCCGTCGCGCGTGTATGTGTAGTTGGAAGCATTGGGAGCGAAAAATCCATAATACGTTCTGTCCCCAGTAACATATTTGGGATAAAAGGCTTCACCTAACAGAACGTATTGATTTTTATAAGGCACGATCTCGTGAACAAGAAAACGATAACTGAACCGCGTTCTCTTTCCTTTCACCTTTCTGCGTTCGATACGATCCTTCACTCGCTGTTCCCGTTTGGCCTTCATGTACTTGAAAAAATTTTCAAGGTCTCCGTAGTTGTAATACCGCAGTTGCTCCATACCCGAGGGATCGATGCTCGCCAGGAACAATCCACGCGAATACAAAGAGTTACGTCCTCCGAAAACACCGGCGACCAACTGCATGTTATTACTGGTCTTAATCGATCGGGCAAAGATCAGGTGTTTGTAGTCTTCAGGTTCGAGGGCATAATTACTCTGCAGATTTCCCTCCGGGTCGTAATTTTTAATCCATACGGTCTGTTGTCCCTTAAAATTTCTGGCGCAGATCAGAACATCAAAGGTTCCGTCGGGATATACTTTAACTTGAGTGAGTTCGCCATTCTCGTTAAGCAAGCCAGGTAATATCTTGGACTTCTCGGTTTCGAAAGAGAAATACATCACCACCGGCACCTGGTTATAGTAACCCCCCATTATCGCTGCCTTTTGTGTGACCTGGAACTCTGAGGGATTGAATGGAATAAAGTTTCGAACACTGTGCTTCACGAAGTTTCCATTCGCATCATCGATCGCGAACAACTCGAAATTATTCTTGGAATAATCGTGATAGCGAAGTATAAAGTATAGTTTTCCGTGCTCGACGCGTTTAGCCATTAGAATGTATTTCCGATCAACCGGCAGGTACCCTTTCCATACTTCTTTGAAAGCTGTATCAAGCCGTATGATTTCAATATGATCGGTACCGGGCCCTGCCAATCTCCGGTAGAGGAAGATTCCGTCCTCATGTGCAGGAATCAATTCAAAGGATTTTTCTTCGCGAGGCGAGGGAATTTCAAAACGGTCAGTCTGCAGTACCTGTTGGGCACTGACGTATTGAGAAAGGCAGCAAATGAATAGAACAGTTCTTCCGCTACCTGGCCACCACTTTGTTAACGTAAAATACATCACGCACCCGATCGTCTTTGGAATTGTTTCGAACAGAATGATAGCCCCACACGTAGAAGGAGTTTCCTATCCAATGCCTGACGCCGCCATCAAATTCCCTTTCGGTTTTTATCGCATCGGCCTCGTCAGACAACTTAATTTTTTCGTTTAGCTCAGTAGCGCTACCGTCTCCTAACAAAACCGTTTTCATTTTGATATCCGATTCTTTCTTATAGAGAAAACAAATTTTGTCATCCAGCAAAATAAAGTCTGAAACCTGTTCAATGCCGGGCATCTTCATTTCATCGAGTTGCATGCTCTGGTCCCAGGCTACTTTTCCATGTGCGTCAAAAGACAATAGAACCGACTGATTGCTCTTGATCTCTTCGATGTTCTTGATGTTATTTCCGTACATGTAAGGTCGGTACATCCTGCTCATACCAGGATAATAAAATGGGGATGAGGTGGGATAACCATAAGGGCTGAAGTATGGATTATAATAATATGGGTTTGAGTAATAAGGACTCATCGTTGAGAGAGGGGTGTACACCTCGGCGTGCAGCAAAAACCCATTTTTGTGTTCAATCAACCTGTAAGGCATTATATAGGTCGTGAAATTTGGGATCCGGCCCTGAGCCATATCGGCCTTCGAATTTTCTTTTATGCGTTCTGCACGTTTTGCATTAAGGTAATCCAGATAATGTTGCAACTGACCGAAGTCGATGTACTTGATCTTTTGCTCATTGAAAGGATCGACTGTCATAAAATAAAAGCCGATTGATTGTTTTGAATTGCGTTCACCCCAGGTACCAAGAAGTACAAGGTCTTCTCGTTCCAAGGTGCTCGTCAGACCCGTTTGAAGCGATTTCTCGTCGTCGATCGGCACTACATCTTCCAACAGCTGTTTTCCCGTTTCATCAAATGTTCGAAAGATAAGCTTGCGATTCTCGCGCGACCCTCTGTCCATAAGAACTGTATTGAAGGTGCGGTTTTGATTTGTTCTCAGATCAACCAACTCCGTGTTCTTCTGAAAGAAACCTGGAATAACGCGGATGCGGTTGTCTTTGGCTTCAAAGAGTACAACAGTTGGTTCGTTGTTTACATAACCTCCGAAGGTAAAATTATCTCCTGCCTTGCTGAAGTGTGTCAGTTTGAAATCAAGATCTGGCTTGAAAGTAAAACGTACTGGTTCCGACCCGTTGAGATCAATATCAATCAATTCAAAATCGTTCTTGGTTGTCTCGCCCGTTCTAAAGAGAAAATATAAATGTCCTGGAGTAACTTCATAACCAACCATCTTGTGACGGTCCTTCACGAGGATTTCGAGTTTCTTCCTTTCCTGGAGTGCGGTGTCGAGTAGGGTAAGCTGCCATGTTTTACTGCCCTCTTTGTATTTGTTTAAATCGTGAAACAAAGCGAGGCCTTCTTCCTTGAGGGAAATAATGGTGTACTGGTCGTCAGAAGCCTTGTGTATCGTCTCAAACCGTCGGGGTTGTGAGATCTGTGCAACGGCTTGAGAAGTGATCAGGAAGATCCCAAAAAGGGTGAGGATTCTCACGGCATTCTGTCCTGTACCTGGCGCCGGGCGAACATTTATGGAATTTCGGAAATACATTGCGTTTTTGGATAACTTCTTCCCACCATCTAGAACCTCCGTGGTGTCCTGTAATTAACTCTTCTGCTCGCTTAGAGCAACAATCATGTCAAACTCTTCCTTCTTTACAGGTTGGACTGACAGACGTGAGGCCTTAACGAGTACCATGTTTGTAAAACGTTTATCAGCTTTGATTTGTGCTAGCCCAACGGGATTTTTAAGCTTGCTCACAGGTGCAATTTCAACCGCTACCCATTCGTTGTCTGTTGGATCCGGGTAGTTGTCCTTCGTTATCTTGGCGATTCCAACTACTGATTTCTCATCTCCCGTGTGATATACAAATGCCAGGTCACCTTTTTTCATTGCCTTGAGGTGGCTGCGGGCCTGGAAGTTTCTGACTCCGTCCCATCCCGTCTTTTTATCGCGCGCGAGATCCTCCCACGAGAATGTGTCAGGCTCCGTTTTTAGCAACCAATAGTTCATAACTTTTGTAGATTAAGCTTTACAAAATAGTAAATAGTCTTTGTATTTTCCTGATAAGCAAGAGAAATGAAAGCATTGGTTATTTGTGGAAAATCACCTGGCGACGTAGTGTTTTCGACACCGGTGATACGGGCCATGAAAGTAGAATTGGATGACATCCATCTACACGGATTGTTTCCCGCAGAGGTGGCATACTTAGCTAAGGAAAATCCATACCTCGATACCATTCATATTCAAGAGGGGTCATTCTGGAAATTGCTCCGTAATCTGAGGCAGGAAAAATTTGATGTCGTGGTGAATCTGAGACAGGATTGGCTCTCAAAATGGTTGTCCTTCCTGTTGTTTAAAAGAACATATTCATCGCCGTCAACCCGATGGAAGCAGTGGCTGATGGTAAATCTGAAAATAAATCATCTCCCCAACGTTCATCATGTCGATAAGCTGATACTGGCGCTGAAACCTCTGCGAATCAAGGGTGATGAACTCGGTTTGGATTTTTTCATCCCTGAAAAGGACAAAGTGGTAATGGAGTGGCTGCCCGCAGAATTCCGCAGGGGATTTGTCGTTTTCTGTATAAGTGCTCCGTATTCCACGCGGAAATTGCCTGTTGACAGGATGATCGAATTGTGTGATAAGATCAATAAACCCGTAATCATATTGGGATCCGCAGAAGACGTAGCTACAGGTGAAGTAATCAATACCTTCTTTGCCCGTGGTCTTTCAGTAGTATGGCAACAAGGATTGCTTGAACTCAACAAGAAGACCATTGTTTACAACGCATGTGGGAAGTTTAATTTCAATCAAATGGCAAGCCTAATAAAACAATCGTGGGCTGTATTCACGTTTGATAATGATTTTGTGCCGATTGCATCAGCATTCCGGAAGGAAGTATTCGCACTTTGGGGAAACACCATCCTGCTGTTTGGCAAGTATCCGTACAGAACGAAGTTTACCGTGTTAGAAAGCAACAGTGTCGCCTGTCGTCCATGTTCAGCAAATGGTTTTGAAAAATGCCCGAAGGGACATTTCAAATGTATGCGTGATATAATGTTCGATTTTTATTTCCCCTAAACCTTTGCCCAGGGGCCTTCAATTGCCAGTGTTAATCCTGCATGTTGGATGTTGACAAATAACGTGCTGCCATTGGGAGAAAAAACACAGCCGGCAAGCTCAGACCTGTAACCAATATTTTCGCCAAGCTTGTAATATTCGCCAGTAGGCGTGATGCCTACCAAAAATGGTTGATCATCGTCTTCGCTTAATATTAAGTCACCCCATGGCGCGACCGTTAGATTGTCGCAGTACTTGAGAATGTCTTTGTTATTCGGTTCGGCAAAAAGTTCAAGTGTCCCGGGGTTTTCGCTTTCGCGGGATGTGCCTTCAAACTGACCAGGTTTATATCTGAATACCTGGCCCGATTTATTGGCTCCTCCATTTGTGCAGGCAAAATATATTTCGTTGTTTCCGTACCACATACCTTCTCCTCTGGCG
>DATHIE010000779.1:0-6686 GCA_035316905.1 Chryseolinea sp.
ACCCGTTATCTGCGGCGCAGCATTCGGGGGATCAACTACATCGATCGTAAGTTCAAAAACATTGCTTTCAGCCTCCCCGTCGTTCACTGAAACCGGAACCTTTAATTGTCCTGAAAAATTCGCCGCTGGAGTAACCGTGGTTCCACTGAAGGTGTAATTACTTCCAGCGTAAACTGTGAGCGAAAAACCAAAGGGATAATTATCGTCTGGATCGGTCACCGTCAGCTGCGTTAGCGAAATGGCGACATTTTGTCCTTGATTGATTGAAATCGGTGATTGACCCGTTATCTGAGGAGCTATGTTTGGTGCACCTATCACCTCTACTTGCAGATCAAACCAATCGCTGTTATTTTCCCCGTCATTAACCCGAACGCGCACAGTAAGCCTTCCCGCGAAACCCGGGTCCGGAGTGACGGTCGCTCCACTAAATTCATAATTGTCTCCCGAGTTGAGTTCTAATGAAAATCCAAGGGGGTAAACCGGTAAGAGATCAGCATCAGTGACGATCAAATTAAGCAGCGTTATAGTGATCGGAACGTCCTGTAAAGTAATTAGTGGCGCAGTAACTTGACCTATGATTACAGGTTGTGAATCATTGTCCTGAGCAAATGAAGTTATTGTTGGAATGAAAAAAATAAAGAGTCCGAAGAAGTACCGAAGGGTTCGCATGTTTCTGGCAGTAAAACATCTGATGTTAAACTACCAGACCCTTTAATTTCATGCCATTAACAAAATGATGTGCAACATGCAGTCTGAGAACGAATTATCGCGCCACGTGTTGAGGAATGAATTCCACATCATATTGCATTTTAGGTCAGAAAAAAAACCTTGATCGCCTACGTCAGGCGTTCAACTGAACAGCGTAATGGAATAGTAAAGCATTGCAGCGAATACAAAACCGGACTACGTGAAGCT
The DNA here is from genome assembly GCA_035316905.1 of Chryseolinea sp. Classification (GTDB taxonomy): domain Bacteria; phylum Bacteroidota; class Bacteroidia; order Cytophagales; family Cyclobacteriaceae; genus Chryseolinea. The sequence goes on from DATHIE010000779.1 coordinate 916, forward strand.
TGCCAACTCTTTGTTCGCCGTACGGAGCCGTGATGACAACGATGCACCAAGATTTGTCAATATCTTCATTTTTATTCCGGCCAGGCTCTCCTCCTTGTCAAGAAGTTCAAACTTCATTGTATAGCAGGACACGTCGGTTTGTGCAACTACATTGGCGGAGCGTTGTTGCTTGTCCAATAGAGCCATTTCTCCGAAGCTGTTTCCTGGATTTATTATCGCCAGAGTGAATGTCCTTTGATCTTCAGTGGTGTCCTGTATACTTACTTGTCCCGATTCAAGGAAGAACAGATGTGTAGCAGAACTCCCCTTTTGAATAATAATGTCGTTCGGTTCATGCTCTTCGTATTCAAGGCACTTTTTCAGTTCGTTAAGTTCCGCGATAGTCAGTCCTTTTAATAGTTGCTGATCGTCGAGTTTCACCGGCTCGTTCTTCCACGAATATCCGTGGCGTTCAAGCAATGATGTTTCGGCGAAGAATATTGCATCGTCAAGATCCCGGAAATTTAGATACATGTAATTCTCCTTTTTTAATGCCAGGAAAAAGTTCAGGTGCTCGTACTCGGTGATAAAAAAAGTTTTGCCTGATTCAGCAAACGCTGTGGCGAGCTTTAACAAAAGGTTCAGAGCTCCGTCATCCATCGTTATACATTTGCTCAGGCTCAGTATAAGGGCCGTACAATCACCCGGGATTCTTCTCATGAACAATTCGCAGGTAGCAAAGGAAAGTTCGCCTTGTAATTCCATGATATGCGCTTGCGCTCCGAACTGCTCTAACATTGCTTCTGCCTGCAGATCGCGCTTGTGTTTTGACCGCGCAGTCTTTAGCGTATGCTGCCTCCTAACTGCTTGCTTCAATTGCCTCGGCGTTTTATAGAGATGAAGCGAAAATGTCTCTGCAATCCTTTTACAAATATCGACTCCAAATACGCTATTGCCTTTGGGATCCAGTAAAGGAGAATAAACGGCGATAGAGAGTTGTCCGGGTAATACGGCGAGAATAGCACCACCGACACCGCTCTTTGCCGGAAGTCCGACATTATAGATCCACTCGCCTGAATAATCATACATTCCGCAAGAAGCCATTACGCTTAATACATGTGGAATGTGCCTTGCCTCAAGCGCTTTCAGGCCCGTTAGAGGATTGATGCCACTGTTAGCCAATGTTGCGCCCATGATCGACAGTTGGTTGCAGTTTACTTTAATACTGCATTGCCTGAAGTACATATCAAGAGGAGCGTCAACTTCGGACTGCAGAATATTGAAATTTCTAAGTAGGTTGGCAATCGCGCGGTTTCTGTGTCCGGTAAGACTTTCAGAGCGATGAACATCTTCATCCAGAAAAAGTTGTGACCCTGCATAAGTACTGACCGTGTTTATTATTCGATCAAGGGTATCACCGCGGTATAGCTGCCAAATCATATTGGTTGCAGCAATAGCCCCAGCGTTAATCATGGGATTGTATGGTCTGCCTGAACCGGGATAAAGGCTGATCGAATTGAATGCATCCCCGCTGGGTTCCACGCTTATCTTTTCCAGAACCTTGCTCACACCGTATTCCTGGATTGCCATTCCATAAACAAATGGTTTGGATACAGACTGAAGCGTGAAAAACTCGCCAGTATCCCCAAAACAATACTGATAGCCGTCGACTGTCGTAAGCACTATTCCGAGCTTGCTCGGATCGACTTTGGCTAACTCGGGAATGTAATTTGCTAACGCGCCATTGTTCTCTTTCTCGCGAAACTCTAAGTAGAGTTCCTCGAGCATTTTGCTGACCATGTTCATCCGAAAAGAAAAAAGCTAAGTAATAACCGAACAGCCAGAGCTTTAAAGCTTAGGCCGATCATTATGCGGTCAATGAAAACAACGATTCCGCGAAAGAGTAACTGATTGGGCGTCACTTAAAAATAGAAAATTGATTTGAATATTCAACACAATGAAGGGCTGATCACAAAAGAAGATTTTGTGTCTCGCGTGGCTGGGCATAGCAATCGTTAGCGCTCCATCCGACACAAGCTTCCTTAGAGGACGAGGTATATTCAGTTGCAATTATGTTCGGATAAAAAAGCGCCGGATGACGGCACCAATTGAACAGGAAGTCAGTTAGCGTTAGTATGCCAAAATTATACTTCAACTCAAACCGCTACGCAGACCTGCCCCTTCACTATGGGCATGTCCCCTTCTGGTTGGCTCGGCGGATGAGTGAATTGGGTGGAGCGGTCATCGAAGCCATAATTCTTCAATATGGAAAATCGGCGGTTCTAAGCAGACTCAGTGATCCGTTCTGGTTCCAGGCATTTGGAAGTGTTCTTGGCATGGACTGGCATTCGTCGGGAATCACCACGTCAGTAATGGGAGCATTGAAAAGATCAGTCAATCCCAGGTTTAAGGAGTTGGGGATATACATCTGCGGCGGCAAAGGAAAACACAGCCGCCAGACCCCACAGGAACTTATGCAATTGTCGGATCGTACGGGATTGAACGGAGACGCGTTAGTCCGCTCAAGTAGGCTGGCCGCAAAAGTCGACAACACCGCCATCCACGATGGGTTCCAGATTTACCTCCACACGTTTATAGTTTCAGATACCGGCGAATGGTCGGTAGTGCAACAGGGTATGAATGATGCTACTGGCATGGCACGACGTTATCATTGGCATTCTCAAAAAGTTTCGTCATTTATAGAGACTCCACACACGTTTATATATGGGCAAAATCAAGGTGAGATACTTAACCTCACCGATAAGAATGCGGCACGTGCAAAATCAGCTATGATTGATATTACAAGGGAGAAACCATCGGAGATTCTTCCGGAGATCAGGAAGATTGTGATGCCCTCTCATCACGATGTGAGATCTGCTGACGTCAATCTAAAACGGCTAGGAAGCATATTGGCACTGGCGCACGAAAAAGAACTTCGCGACTTCGAATCACTTTTGTTGCTGGAGGGCGTTGGACCGCGTACTATTCAATCGCTCGCCCTGGTGAGTGAGGTAATCCACGGAGCGCCATCGCGATTTACAGATCCCGCCAGATTTTCTTTCGCTCATGGCGGCAAGGATGGCCATCCATTTCCGGTTCCCACAAAAGTCTACGATGAGACCATCGATATTTTGAAAAATTCTGTCGAAAGAGCCAAGATCGGTGACAAAGACAAGCAACAGGCAATAAAAAATCTGACCCTGATCGCACAACAAATGGAAAAGGGTTTTGAGCCTGAGCCTGAATCATTCGAAAATGTAATTTCCCGAGAACGCAATACCTCTCATAAATACGGAGGCCGTACTGTTTTTGGAAAGTCAAAGCCGCCGAATGATCAGTTGACGTTGGGGTTTTAGCCTTGACCATCATTCATGGCATTCCATTCGCAGACGCCAATGAATGATACGAGTAGGATGCTCTGGCTTTTATTATCCAAATTGGCGAAACCAGTTCTATCCACACGGCTTATCCCAGAAGGATTGGTTGTCCTACTACAGTTTGATTTTTCCCACCGTCGAGCTCAATGGGACGTTTTACAGGATACCAAAATCATCCGACTTAAAAAGATACTTCCAGGTCACTCCCGATGATTTTACTTTTTCGGTAAAGATGAGCCGGTACATAACCCACGTCCAAAGACTCACAAGCCGAGAGTCAATCACTGATTTTCAGACGTTATTAAAGGACAACCTTCAAAATAAGCTTCAATATTTTCTTTTTCAGTTCCCGGCAAGCTTCCACTATAGCGAGGAAAATCTGGATCGTATTGTTACCCATGTCCCCAATAGTCCGAACAATGTTGTCGAATTCAGACATCAATCGTGGTGGAATGACGATGTCAGGAAGATATTGACACAATCGGCGATCACCTTTGTCAACGTTGACTATCCGGGCCTTGACTCCTATGCCATAAACACTTCTCCACTCTTTTATCTGCGTCTGCATGGTAATCCGGTGCTGTTTACATCCAGTTACGATAATGCAGAATTGGAAAAATTTCGACTCCAGATCCCTGATGATGCCACTTCCGTGAATGTTTACTTCAACAACACAATGAATGCGGCAGGTTACGAAAATGCGGCGCAGTTTATGGGTGTGATCAGTCAGAACCTAGTGGTCAACAAATATGGATGAGCAAATTCTTTCAGCCTTGGTATTGGGGACGTTAACTGGAACAACTTTAATGACGCTTTTCAGTTATATCGTGAGTCGTCTGAGAAACAGGCAGTTTACAGAGCCAGTGCTTTTGAACCGCATGCTTTGCGGATTTGGAATCTTGAAAGAATATCAGCTTGAAAAGAATATCTCCGGCTGGATCATCCATTATGTTGTCGGCCTGTTGTTTCTATTGATATATTATTTCATCTGGTCAAGAACGCCTTTTGATCCGACATTGAAGACAGCACTTGTGCTGGGGTCATTGAGCGGACTTGCGGGTATAGTCGGGTGGGCGATCCTTTTTAGGATCCAGTCCGTCCCGCCTAACATGAGGGTTAGCGAATACTATACACAGCTGTTTGTAGCTCATGTCATCTTCGCACTAACGGCCACGGGTACGTTCAGGCTTGTGACGTAAAATTATATCAACACGTGTGGCAAAAACTCATCACCGCATTGAGTTTTAATTTGCTAAATAAAAAAATTCACGATATTTTTTTCTGGCACAAGTTTTTCAATCGTAACGCGATTGTCATTTATTTCATCTTCAATAACAACTCACTTTAAAATCTGTCAATATGTTAAAGAGTGAAAAGAAATCCGGTCCTAAAGACAAGCGATATGTCAATAAGGAGCAGGATCACGAGGTGAAGTACGAACATATACGTAAACAAGCAGCGAGCAAATCCGGCCAAAGCAAAGAGGACGCTTAGCCGATATGCCGGAAGGACCTTCCATTGTTCTATTGAAAGAAGCGCTGCAGTCTTTTGTTGACAAAAAAATCGTCAATGCTGACGGCTCTTCCAAAAAAATAGAATATGGAAGGCTTCCCGGCGCCAAGATCCGGGAAATAAAGACCTGGGGCAAACATCTCCTTATCTGCCTACCCGACGTTACGATCCGAATTCATTTGCTGATGTTCGGATCCTATTCCATAGATACTCCAAAACAGAACAGAATAGCCAAGCTCAGTCTCTTTTTTGCACGCGGCCGCTCCGTGCATTTTTATGCTTGCTCCGTCAAACTTATCACCGAACCCCTCTCCAGGGTGTACGATTGGACCGCGGACATTATGAGCAAGAAGTGGGACTCAGGCAAAGCGGTCAAAAAGATGAATGCCCGTTCGTCTGAACTTGTATGCGACATATTGCTCGACCAGGATATTTTTGCGGGATCTGGCAACATTATAAAGAATGAAACTCTTTTCCGATCGAAAATTCATCCTAAAAGTGTAGTTGGCAAGATCCCACCCCTGCGAAAGAAGCTCCTTGTCAGGGAGTTGATTGGTTATAGTAAAATGTTTTTGAAATGGCGACGAGCGAATACCCTCAAGCGTCATTGGCTGGCGTATTCAAAAAAAATATGTCCTCGCGATCACCATCCGCTTGCTAAAGAATACATGGGCAAATCAAGACGTCGCACATTCTTTTGTGAAACTTGTCAGAAGTTATACGGGTGATAGGCAGCAAATATCACTTGTAGAGGATTCACACAACTCATCGGAGAATGTAGAATTCATGACTCCTAATTTCGGCATTGCCATTCCTCCCCTCTTCGCCCCCGAGAACTCACGGCTGAAGCGGGCATGCATTCCTCCCACCTTCGCACTGAGACAGCGCTGCGGCGGGCACGCA
>DATHIE010000780.1:0-3204 GCA_035316905.1 Chryseolinea sp.
GTGAGCCAGGTGACGGAAAAACCTGGCTTTGATACACCTCATTCAGTAAGCCAGGATCCCTCGACCCGTCCCTTGTCTCCCGAAGAAAGCCTCGAGACGTTTCGGTTGCCTAAAGGATATCACTTGGAAGTGATAGCCAGCGAGCCCATGATCTCCGAGCCGGTAGCCATAGCGTGGGATGGAAATGGACGGATGTTCGTTGCTCAGCTTGAGACGTATATGCAGACCGTGGATGCCGCTGGACAAAATGAACCACGAAGCAGGATCATGTTGCTTGAGGACACTAATAACGATGGCAGGATGGATAAAGCTTCGGTGTTCCTCGACAGCCTGTTGTCACCACGCATGATATTGTGCGTTGGCCGTGAACTATTTGTCAATGAGACCAACACGTATAACATCTATGCTTACCGAGATACTGACGGCGATGGCATGGCTGATGAGAAAAGACCGGTTTTTGAAAATAAAGAAAAAGCTTTCGGCAATGTGGAGCACCAACGTAGCGGACTGGACTGGAATCTGGACAATTGGATTTACGTTACTACCGATCCGGTGCGTTTTAAATATACGGATGGCCAATTAAAAGTTGACTCGTTGGTAAGCGGCTCGAACGGACAATGGGGCTTAACTCACGACAATTACGGACGCCTGTTCTTTAGTCGCGCTGCATCGGGGATGGCCGCTACTGGATTTCAGATTAACCCAGCTTATGGGCAACTTGATTTTGAAAACGCAACTACTTCGGATTTTGCCGAAGCATGGCCCATCATAAAAACACCTGACGTTAACGGAGGACCGCGGACTCTGCGTTCAGACAGTACGTTGCAAAATTTTACATCGATCACCGGCCAGTCAGTATTTCGGGGGGATAGACTTCCTAAAGGCATGGCGGGAGATTACCTCGTTGCCGAACCTGTGGGAAGATTTATTCGAAGAGCGGACCTCATCGACATTGATGGAAAGATCACTCTTGCCAATGTGTATCCCAAAGATGAATTTATCGCATCCACTGATATGAATTTCCGCCCCGTCAATACATATACCGGCCCTGATGGCTGTCTTTATATCGTTGACATGTACAGAGGAATTATTCAGGAATCCACCTGGGCGCAACCAGGAAGTTTTCTGTATGCTCAAATTATGAATAAGGGACTCAACCGAAATATAAAAAATGGACGAATCTACAGAGTAGTGTATGATGGTTTGACGCCAGGGCCGCCACCTCGTATGCTCGATGAGCCGGCTGACGCGCTTGTCACTTACCTGTATCATCCTAATGGATGGTGGAGGGATAATGCCCAGAGGGAGATCATCGTCAGGAAAGACAACTCGGTAGTACCCGCTTTGTTACAAATAGCGGGCGGCGGAAAGGGACCATCCGCCAATCCATTTTCTCAGATCGCACGACTACATGCCCTCTGGACCTTGGAGGGACTGGAAGAAATAAATGAAGAAATAGTACTGAAATACCTGCATGATTCTGACATCCAAATAAGAAAAGCAGCTATCCGAATGAGCGAATCTTATCTGAAGAGCAATGACGCTCCGGGTATCTTGTCTGCACTGAAAGATTTGACTAGTGATAAGAGTCATGATGTACTTGGCCAATTGGTGCTGTCGCTAAGTGTGTCTAAATCGCCGGAAGCAATAACTCTCGCTCGCCAGATTGTGGAACAAAACCAAGGCAATGAATTGCTAAATGGAATTCAGCAGAGTATTCAGAAGAATGATGAAGGAAAAAAATACGGCTACAAGCTGATGGCGCTTAAGGATGCCGACAGAAAGTCGGTGATTGAAGGTGCGGCAATCTTTAAGACTCTTTGTACTGCTTGTCATGGGCCCGAAGGCCAGGGGCTGCCGAAAGAAATAGCACCTCAATTAATAAGCAAGTTTAAATTAATTGAACAGAAAGAGGGAATTATCAAGATCATGCTCCATGGTTTGACCGGGCCTGTGGATGGTTTTCAGTATGACGATCTTATGCCAGCCATGGGAACCAATAGTGATGCATGGATCGCCGCAGTTTTGAACTATGTCCGCTACGATTTATGTATGCGCAGTTTTCCAAAGATGGGGGAAGGATACATCAACTGGGTCATCATTCAACCTGAGCAGGTCAAAAAGATACGTGAACAGTATGCAGGCCGCAAAAAGCCTTGGACGTGGGAAGAAATTCTTGCAGATAAAACTCACCAATGAAAAAAACTGAAATCATATTAGCCTTTACTGCATTGGCGTTGATGTCGTTTCTTCTTCAAGGCAGTAAAAAAGCCACGCGCGACGTCGATAAATCCGACGTAAATGAATTTTATTTCGGAGCTGACTTATCGTATGTAAATCAGATTCTGGATTTCAAAGGAGTGTACAAAGAAGGAGGGAAGGTTGCGAATCCCTATCACATCTTCAAGAATCATGGTGCCAACTTAGTCCGGCTCCGTCTGTGGAACAATCCATCGTGGACGAAAGAAATTTATGGTGCTGCAGGAAAGCAGTTATATAATGATCTTAAGGATGTCGAAAGATCCATCAGAGCTTCGAGGGACCAGGGACTTCAGGTGCTGCTCGATTTTCATTATTCAGACACCTGGGCGGATCCAGGCAAACAGGAAATTCCAAAGGCATGGAAGGATATCAAATCGATTGATGTTCTCGCGGACTCCGTTTACCATTTTACTTTTAGCGCCTTGTCTTATTTGGACAAGAAAGGATTGATGCCGGAGTTGATCCAGGTAGGTAATGAGATAAACTGCGGAATGCTATACACGAATGCGCCTGACGGATTTCCGTCTTGTAACGCGTGTAATGGTAACTGGCTGAATCTCGGCGTCGTGCTAAACCATGCAATACGCGCCGTTCGGGACGTCAGTTCGCACTCCTTAATAAGATCCAGGATACTCCTCCACGTTGCTGATCCAAAAAATGTGGACTGGTGGTTTGATAATGTAACAACCCAGGGCAAAGTAGTCGACTTTGATATGATAGGATTTTCTTATTACCCGATCTGGCATACAACGGTACCGTTGGAGAAACTTTCTTCGAAGGTTGCTGCATTTAAGTCAAAATACAAAAAGCCTATAATGATCCTTGAAACGGCCTATCCATGGACAGTAGACAATCATGATGCCTACACGAATATATTTGGCTCGCAGGCAGCCATAAAAGGTTTTCCATTTACCTTAAAAGGTCAGTTTGATATGATGAAAG
>DATHIE010000781.1:0-7300 GCA_035316905.1 Chryseolinea sp.
AGTAATTCCCGTTGTTATTCCATGAAATGCATAAACGAAACTTTTAAGAAACTTCCTCATAGTTATAACTGTTCGGGGATCTTTGGAGTAAATATTTCGTCTAGTGCGTCCGTTAAAAGGCGTACGTCACCGGGGAATTCGTTAAATCCTGTAAAGGAACGCGATCGTGTCCACGCGTCCATAATGTCGAAATTTTCCTGTGCAACCGAAAATGCAATCCCTTTTGCCCTTAGTCGCGCCGCAAGATACTCCTGTTCAGTTTGACCTGGGGTAGGGACAAAGATCGCCTTCTTGCCCAGCTTAGCCAGATCCATTATTGTGCTATATCCACTGCGCGCCAGCACACACTCAGATTGCTCAATGATTGCCTGCAGATCCGAACCTTTAAGAAAGTTGACCTGATTGTGATTTGAGCCTGCATCGTTACTCTGGCCGACGACGCCGCGAACTACGAAATAACGCAAACCTGATCGAGAAAGCCCGTCTATTGCGATTTGCTCTAACGCACTGCGTTGTGGCTCAGGTCCGGATAGAACGCAGACAATATCGTATAAGATCTCTCGTGACGTCGGTTGACCAAAGCGAGATAAAGCGCCAATGTATTTGATCTTTATTTTCAGGTTCCTTTTTCCCAACGACTTCAACTTGCCCGCCAGGCTTCTACCATCCGGATAGTCGGGAATCCAACACGTTGAAAATTTTCTTATGAGAGATAGATTCAGCCGTCGAACCGTTTTCGTAAGCCATTTGAACCTCTTGGGGAGCAGTAAGTTGGTCTGATGCGTAATAAAAACAGAAGGAATGACGGAAGTCCAGCATCCATAGCGGTTGTCAGAAATTACAAGATCAATTTTAGATTCCTTTACTATTTTTTCGATGGCCACATGCTCTTGTTTTACGGTGGTCAGAAACTTTGGAATCTGAGTGAACATTTTCAGGACCATCGAGCCTGAAGAAGGATAGACTGGTCGGTAAGCTGGCAACGAAAAGAAAGGGAGTGCCGGAAACTCCTTTTTTAGTAGCTCGAGAGAGTCTCCACATCCCCCTATAAAAACATTACAATCCCTTTTCAATAATTCATTGATAATAGGAACACATCTCGTCGCGTGGCCGAGGCCCCAATCTAATGGCGTAACCAAGACGTTCTTCATCCGGGGACAACTTTGAATTCAAATCCCAACGTTAGGAAATGCTCAATATATTTTGGCAGAACAAAGGTCAGATTTTTTTCGGCCTTATAGCTGTCGTGAAAAACAATTATTGAACCGGGCCGAGATGCATTGATCGTATTTTTCAAACATCGTTTGGAGGATAATCTGTTGTTATAGTCAATGGCAAGTACATCCCACATTATGATTGTGAAGTTTGTTAACGATTTGATCTGATTGCGTGTGATACGTCCATACGGCGGTCTGAAAATCCCTGTAGAACTTGTGGCGACAGGCAAATGTTCAGCAATCTGTTTGTTGCATTCCACAACGTTTTCAACGTAACTGGAGTTATTTGTCTTCCACCCGTTCAAGTGATTGTGTGTATGGTTTCCAATTTTATGTCCGGCGTCTATTATCTTCTTAAAGACAACGGGATGCTTTCTGATATTGTCGCCGATGCAAAAAAAAGTTGCTTTAATATTGTAGCTCTGCAGCGTATCTAAAACAAATTCTGTGGGTCCCGACACCGGCCCGTCATCAAAAGTGAGAAATAACTCTTTTCCTATAGAAGGAATTCTCCAGGTAAGTGAAGGGTAAAGAAGAGGGAGGATAAAAGGTGTCCGATGAACCATAATGAAACCTTGACCCGGCTAGACTAACCCACACGACAAGAGAGTATTGTTATGTCGTCGTGATATCCTTTTCGGCCTTTAAAGGTGTCAAGCGCCACAATAATATCCTGATGAATGGTCTTTAGATCTTTTGTATATGTCTCGTCGAATTTGAAATAATCAATCAGCTTTTCTACACCAAATTCAAATCCCTGTTCGTTAACTGTTTCAGTTAGTCCATCTGTATAACAAAACAACAGAAACTCATCTATCCCAGTGATAAAACCTTCGTTAAGGAATGGCAGCGGATGCATCGCACCCAGAACAGTCGAACCATCCTCCAACATGCGCATTCCATTTTTCCGGTCCATCAATATCGGTGGATTGTGACCTGCGTTGACATACACCATGGTCTTTAACCTGATATCATAAATAGCGGCAAAAAATGTAATAAACTTTTCACCCTTGGTATTTTCAAGAACCTGAAAATTCAACGCTTCAATAATATCGGTGAGATTAGGTGTCTGTCTAAGGAGCGTCCGTAATGATGCCTGGAAGTTCGACATCATGAGCGCCGCTGGAATTCCCTTACCACTTACATCAGCTACACAAATAAGGAACTGGTTTTTGTTTATTGGAATATAGTCATAATAATCCCCGCCCACCATATCATGTGGAAGGTAGCTCGCCTCGATTTTCAGGCTTTCGGTATTTGGAAGTGTGTCAGGGAACAGGAATTGTTGTACATCGCTTGCAATCTCCAGTTCTTTGCGAAAGGACTCCTGAACGAGTTGTTTTCTAACGAGCTTTTTATTCTCTATTGCAACGATAATGATATTACTTAACGCCTGGATGAATTTTACGCCGTCTTCGTTCTGATAGTCGTCTTTTTCCAATCCACCTACAAAAACCAGCGCAAGCGTGTTGGCTTTGTGCGTGACCGGAATTATGATATCGAACACGGTAAAGTCACATTCGTCAAATTCCTTTAGGTGAGTGATATCCTGCATCGTCTTGAACTCCGGAAGAAGGTTTGCTTTGTTGAAATGTTTTTTAGTTCCAAAGCTAACCTTGCAGCTCCATTCATCGTCAAGTACAAAAAGAGCGAGCTTTTGGATGTTCAAATTTGATCGCAGTGTGAAGTTGTATATTTTATAAAGGGACTCTTCCGGCAGGTTATTGTTTATTGCCTGAGTGATCTCCAGCAACGCATTGAGCTGCAGCTCCTTAATTTCAAATTTCGCCTTGAGGGTCTGTTCTGTCATCTTAAAGGTAAAGTTAACCTGAAAAGGGAATTGGGCGCAACCCTTTTGGCTATCCTAAAATTTCTTTGTTCAATTTATTGCTGACGGAGAGGGACTTTAGTTTTCTTCCCTTCCATTCAAAAGATTTAAAGTTCGAAAGCACGCCAATAAAGACTACGTACACGGGATAAATGACCTGCAGAATGGCAAAAGAGACCCAATTCCACTGAAGGGACAAGAATTTAGTCACCCTTTTTAAAAAGAGAAATTCAAAGCTTACTTTTAAAACCACCAAAATGACACAGGTCTTAATATCGATCCAGCCGATCGTAACATACAAGGGGAGCAAGGCAGTTGTTAGCTGAAAACAAAAGACAAAAACGGCTAGCGTCCTGCTCAACAGTGAATTATTAGAAGTCCATTTTCCAGCCCAGCGTATCCGTTGCTGAAGAAATTCTTTTAAGGTACTATTCGGCAATGTGGAGACAACCGATTCCCTATGGAACACAGGCCTGACTCCATTTGGATAAAGCGCCAGAATCTTCCGCATGAGAAACTCGTCATCGCCGGACGGTATATGTAGGTTATCTTTATAACCCCCCACTTCTTCGAAGACTGATTTTCTAAATGCGAGGTTGGCTCCATTACACATTACCGGATAGTTCCAGGAGGCCATTGCCATGCCAGATCCGATCAAACTGGCGAACTCAAGTGACTGAAGGCTGGAGAAGAGGGATTTTGCTTCCATTCTTACGCCACCAAACGCCATCTTGACTTCGTTGTCTTCGAAAAAATGAGCCAACATCAAAAGCCATTCCGTAGAAACTCTACAATCGGCGTCGGTTGTAATGACCACAGACCCTTTCGCCACCTCGATACCCGATGTGAGCGCGGCCTTCTTTCCATCTCCAGCATTAATGACGAGTCGTAATCGTGGATTCCTGGCGACAACCTCTCCCACAATGTGAACAGTTTTATCCTCGGAATGGTCATCTACTACTATAACTTCAAAATCTGCGTGATCTTGCTTCTCGAGATCAGTCAAAAGGCATTCAATATTGCTTTCTTCGTTCCGCACAGGAATAACGACTGAAATGAAGAGCGCGCTTTTTTCAGCTTTGAGAATCAAATCGTTTCTAATTCCTCGATTCCATCCCTGGATCAAAACGGCCAGGACGACGAAATAGCAGACAAAAACTATGATGGATAGTAATACCATGAGTTGCAATTTCAAAAATTTACAAACCCTGCCTATCTTCGGCCGTGGGAAAAATGGAAAAGGAGAAGATAATTCTGGGTCTCGACCCAGGAACTAATGTAATGGGTTACGGACTCATTACAATCCAAAAGAGCAAAGTGCAATTATTACAATTCGGTGTCATCCAACTTAGCAGGTATAGCGGCCACGAGCTCAGACTGAAGAAGATATTCGAGCGCGTTATCAGCCTGATCGATGAATATCATCCGGATGAAGTCGCGTTAGAGGCCCCATTCTTCGGAAAGAACGTTCAATCCATGCTGAAACTCGGCAGGGCGCAAGGCGTGTCGATGGCTGCAGCACTTTCGCGCCAAATACCTATCGTGGAGTATGCGCCAAGGAAAATAAAACAATCTGTTACGGGCAACGGAAATGCTTCCAAAGAGCAGGTTGCAAAGATGCTGATGACATTACTCACCATAAAGGAGGTTCCAAAACTGTTTGACGCGACGGACGCGTTGGCTGTCGCCGTATGTCATCATTTTCAAAATGGATTGGCACGGGGAAAGGGCAAATCGTGGGAAACATTTGCAAAAGAAAATCCGACAAGAATTCGAATCACGGTGAAATCGTGAGTGCTGTGGCGATTTTCTTTTTTCAATCGCTTACATTTTGATGAGGTAATATTATTAATTCCATCAAACTTTTGACCTTTGCGTTTTATTCTTAAATTATTTTGAATCTTTTTATGGTTATTACTCAATTGAGAAAATATTTTTTGATGGTAGTTGCAGGTTTCATCGTCATTTCGTGCGGCGAAGAATCGGAACCATCTTTTCCGTTCATGCTGGAAGTTAAGACCTATGACGAAACAACGAAGAGTTTTCATTTGACCCAGGCCACATTAGTGGTGTCGGCCGAAAGTCAGTCAGTCATCACGAAAGAACTTGCGGCCGAGACTTCCACGATTTCTGTTCCCGCAAGAGAGGGTAGCTATACTGTGACAGTGACCAAGCCCGATTACCTACCATTTGAGAAAATATTCACTGCTTCTGAGCTCAGCCAATTTAATGTGTCTCCATTGGTTGTCATGCTTCTCAACGAGAGTATTACGGAGGGGCTGGTGGCCTTTTACCCGTTTAATGCAGATGCAAAAGATAGCACAACAAACCATCACGATGGAGTTCTGCATGGCCCTTCGCTCACAAATGACAGGAAGGGAAACGTCAATTCATCTTACTTCTTTGATGGCCAGGACGACTACATTAGTGTTGCTAATCACAGTGCACTGAATCCCACCGGTGATTTCGCGATTTCGCTGTGGGCGTCGGTCTCTTCCACGCAAGTGCCGCACGAAGGAACAAATGACATACTACGGAAATGGAACGGCAATGCCGACGGATATCCATTTGCTATTTCCTACCTAAATCCCCTTGCTGACGACCAGAACGAAGACAAGATCATTCACGTTCGGCACGATGGACAAGGATGTGCCAATGCTCCTACCTCCTACTCTCCTACCATTGATAATGATGAATTCATTCACATTGTTCTCGTGAAGCAAGGAACCAAACTTCGTCACTACCTCAATGGTAGCATGATTCAGGAATTTACCGACAACACGTCGTGCAGTACTTCCAACACCGCAGATATGACAATTGGATGCCGTGGAAATCTTGTTAGCTTCTTCAAAGGAAAAATCGATGACATCAGGATCTACAATCGCCCAATCACGGACGCTGAAGTGGCAGGTTTGTTCGTTGAATAAGGTTACATCCTGGACAGGACATCGACAATTCGTTCTGCTGTCCGTCCGTCCCATAAAGCAGGTACACGGCCATTTTTCCAGGTCCCTGTTTTTATTTTCTTGATGCTGCTCAGTAGCTTTTCCAGATCGTCTCCTATCAGCTCGTTTGTTCCTTCAGTGACCGTTTCGGGTCGTTCGGTGTTAGGTCTAAGAGTGATGCATGGAACCCCCATCACTGTTGTTTCCTCCTGAATTCCACCTGAATCTGTTATCGCTCCTGCCGAGTGCTGAACCAGGTAGATAAATTCAAAGTAGCTTAACGGCTCAATGAGGATAATCTTGTCGGACTTCCAGGAAGATTGCTCCAGTTTCTTGGCAGTCCGGGGGTGAACTGGGAAAACGGCGACAGAGTTCTCAATTCCTCTTTCGATTGCGTCAAGAATGCTTCGGAGTTTTGTTACCTCATCAACGTTCGAAGGTCGATGTAATGTTATCACATAGTAACCATTTCTCCTTAGGGAATGTCGATCGATCACATCCGGTTTTTTCGTGCGATCTTTCGCCCACATCAGGGTATCGATCATAATGTTCCCGACAAAAAAAATTCTCGATTGATCAGTTCCGCTCAATCTCAAATTTTCGTTTGCATAACTTGAGGTAGTGAAATAATAGTCAGCCAATGCATCTGTGACTATCCGGTTTACTTCCTCCGGCATTGAGTAATCAAACGAACGGATCCCAGCTTCGATGTGTGCCACTTTGGTTTGCAGCTTCTTAGCCACTATCGTGCAAGCCATTGTCGAGTTAACGTCGCCCACAACGATTACCATATCCGTAGGATTTGCCAGCAGATCCTTCTCAAATTCAATCATTATCCTTCCAGTCTGCTCTGCCTGTGAGCCGGAACCCACTGCGAGATTTACGTCGGGCTCTGGTATTTGTAGTTCCTCAAAAAAAATCTTGCTTAGGTTTTGATCGTAGTGTTGACCCGTATGAACTAGCCTGAATTTGATTTTTGACTCAGGTCGACGGTTTAGTTCTCGAATGAGCGCCGCGATCTTTATAAAATTGGGTCTTGCACCAGCTATTATGGTTATTCGCACATCAATACAGTTTGATGCAAAATTCCCTTTCTTTGCCGGAAATCAAAATGTGAAATAAAATGATATGTGAATTCTATATCCCGGTGCCATTTACCTTGATATAGTCAGAGTACCCTTTTTGTCCCCAATGCAGCTGCCGTTAACATGGTAAAAATATACACCAGGGGCTAGGCCATCGCCGTCCCAATCATTTCGATAATCGTTGGTAGTAAACACCTCGTTTCCCCAGCGATTGTAAAGGGTCAA
>DATHIE010000782.1:0-3500 GCA_035316905.1 Chryseolinea sp.
TCAAGTCGGTCAAACCGTTGCTAAACAGCATTATTTATAACCTTGTAAGCAATGCAATTAAATACAGGTCGCATGACCGTGACTTGCATGTATCCATTCGTACAAGCGAAGACCCAGATTATTGGGTACTTCAGGTAGCAGATAACGGGCTAGGCATTGATATGGCCTTATACGGAAAAGATCTGTTCAAGATGTATAAACGCTTTCACGAAAATCACGAGGGTAAAGGCCTGGGCTTGTATTTGGTTAAGCTCCAGGTTGAGTCTCTTGACGGATTTATAGAAGTAACCAGCGAAGTTGATATTGGAACCACTTTCACTATTTATTTTAGAAAAGGCGAAGGGTCAGTATGATCATTTAGGGTCAAAGTCCGTATGCGTTAGTATCATTTGGGCATATTGTTTTACTTCGTTGGATGCAGAAGTCTTCATTGCAAGTGGCTTCTTTTGATACTATCGTTGATCATGGCTGGGGCTTTCCGGCTCAAAATTCCTTATTCACTCGACGTAGTCAGGTCGTGAATTACTGATCGTAATATTGAACATAGTTCGTCAAAAGACCAGGGTTTTTCTATACCGTGAGTGGCTCCATTGCTTTTGAATTCAACGATATCATCACGGCTCATCCAGGTAGAGAACATCACCACCGGAACGTGACGCAGGTTATTTAACGATCGAATGTGCAAGAGTACTTCCCGCCCACTCGTTTCCGCCATGTTCACATCAAGAAATATACAGTCTGGAATGATAGAATCTAAGGTTTCTAGCGCCGATTTACCATCATGCGCCTCAATATACCTATACGACAAATCGACTACCGCCAAGGCGTCCTGGAAGATTTTCCGATCGTCCGGGTCGTCATCTATATACAATACCGTCATTGTTCGTGGCATTTGTCGTCTCAGGCGTCTTTGAGACTAAGCTCTTATCCCACCACTTGAAGTTAATTCTTTTTAGAACTTACTAAAGCATTTTGACTAACCTAGTTAGGCCTCAGTTTTTCACATTTTGATTATTCACTATACTCGGTTTTTCATTTCAACCCTTCCTCATAATCAATTAAATTTTGGCGCCAACCTAACTCCGGGTGGCAAATGCTGAGTCTTGTCAAAAGACTACGGCATAAAATTCAAAGGGCCTTCGGCCGGGTGTTCCTTTCAAATTTATTCCGTTTCCTTTTGACAAGCCTGCTACCCTTCATTTCAGGTGCACTATAATTTAATTCCTCTGATTATGGAAAGCACAAATGAAAAAACATTGTTCGAAGTAGCAGAGATCCAGCTCTCCTACAAATCCAAAGTGAAACCTTCATTACGTCCGAAGATCGAATGTTCAAAGGATGCTGAAAAAGTCCTTAGGACAATTTGGAATTCGGATCAACTGGAATTTGTCGAAGAATTCAAAATTCTCTTGACAAACCGAGCTAACAAAGTACTTGGAGTACTCGACGTATCACATGGCGGAATTGTTGGAACTGTTGCAGATCCTAAGGTAATATTTGCGTGTGCTCTCAAGGCCGCTGCCTGTGGAATCATATTGGCACACAATCATCCTTCAGGGAATCTAACTGCGAGCCAAGCGGATATTGAGCTTACTAAGAAGTTATCCGCCGGAGGTAAGATATTAGAGATAACGGTGTTAGATCATATCATCCTTACCAGCGAAAGTTATTTCTCATTCGCGGATGAGGGGCTGCTTTAAGCCATTTCTTCTCTTCGGAAAGAAGAGTGCGCAATAAAAGCCTATCGGTTTAGAGACAGAAAGGAGGCGAGATAGGCTTCGTAAAGAATAGAAACGATTATATTTTTTTGAAAACAATTTGATCATCCTTTTCCCAAACGGCTAGGATAGACTTGTCTTTCAACTCCTGAATTTCTAATGAGGTTCCGTCGCCAATTTTCTCTTGCGCATGATCAGGCTTTTTTAATATGAGGTCGCTTCCGGATTCCCATGTGATAATAGAACCACTCAGACCAACATGTCTGCCTTCTCCGACTTTTTGCTCAGGCTTTCCGGGCAAGGAATAGAAAACACTTCCATCACGTTGCCACGCAGTATGGATTTGATTGTGAGAATCTATAAAAAGACCGCCTCCGTCCATCGGACACCCTTTCAATGGCCATGTGCCGTTGCCAAGCTTTTGTGCCTTAGAGAATGTTGCTCCATTGTTCGAGGACGTAATCAGATATAAATCGCGTGAACCCATGAGCCAGTTTCGAAACATTATTGTAATCGTTTTTCCGTCGGCAGCGATGGATGGTTTACAACATTCGCAGACGTGACTTTCTGCTGACTTGTAAGCGAAGGTATTCGTGGTCCATTTTGAGTCTTTGAGTGACGCGAAGCAAATATTGTTTTGTCTGTCTTGCCGTAGGTCGAGCCATACGGCGTAAAAATTGTTGTTCTCATCTGCAGCAATACTCATCAATCCTTCAGGTGCGGACCCATCAAAGTCGTTAACGTTTCCGATTTTTGCCCATTTGCCCGACTTGTGGTTTTGTTTGAATGCGTGGATATTACCCTTCTTATCCATTGCTGTTACTATTGAATAATCAGCTGAAGTTGCAAGTTGCGGGCCTCTTGTCATTCCTAAATGCATTTCGCTTACCTGCGCAACTAGTTGGGGCGTGCTGAACGTTTTACCATTGTCCGATGATGTGCTAAGGAAGATGTTGTCTTTTTCTCCATAGACTAGTCTTATTATTCCTTTGGCGTCTACCGTGATCCTTGGTTGCTCTCCGTTAGCTAACTTTGTTTGTGCATTCGTAAACGAGTATGTAATTGTTAGGAGTATAAAAATGTACTTCGGTTTCATATCTAAATACTATCCGCTAAAAGGATGCTAAAGATACAAAATTTGACTGGTTGCTGCCGTGAGGAAGTAATTCGACATTAGGTTATGGAGGTATGTTTCTGGTACCGCCATTCTTGGCCATTCAGCGGGAGGGGCGATTTAAAGTTAGTACGTATTGTTGTAGTTGACTCCAAAGCAGGCAGTCAATACCAAATTGAGTTTGTCGGTAGCTTCATTTTACTTTTAGAAGCGCTGCATTTATTGCAACAACAACCGTACTGACACTCATCAACACTGCTCCAATGGCGGGGCTTAAAATGACACCTGAACTATAAAGAACGCCCGCGGCCAATGGCAAAGCTATGACGTTGTAACCTGTGGCCCAAGCCAGGTTTTGAATCATCTTCCTGTATGTTGCTTTGCCAAACAAGATCAGATTGGCAACATCTTTTGGATTGCTGTTAACAAGAACAATGTCTGCTGTTTCTGCGGCAATGTCGGAACCTGATCCCACTGCAATTCCAATATCCGCTTGAGCAAGGGCAGGGGCGTCATTAACTCCATCGCCAGTCATCGCCACAAAATGTCCCTTTTGCTGAAGTTCTTTGATCTTTTCCAACTTTTGGTGCGGGAGAACTTCCGCAATGAATCCATCCATGCCTAATGATTCCGACACAACCCTGGCCACTTCCTTGTTGTCACCTGTA
>DATHIE010000783.1:0-8283 GCA_035316905.1 Chryseolinea sp.
CCATACGGGAAGCCAGGGAGGTTTTCTTTGCAACTATGTAGCTATACCTGAAAGGAAATTCTTTTTTGTGATCTTGTTCAACGCCACGGGACGTATACAGCTTTTCCGGCAAGGCAAAGGAAATAGCTGGAAATACGATCAAGGAATAAGTTTGAGCAAAATCATAATTCGCGGGTGTACCGGTCAACGATGTCCTGACTAATGATCTTATACAATTCGGAGACCGTTTCATCATCTTTTAAGAAGTCCATATGTTTATCAAGCGTTTCCAGATCACCTCTCCGCGCTGGGCCAGTCTGTGCATTTTCGGGACCAATGGAGAGGCTTTTGGTAATCATTTCTGATATCAAAGGCTTCAGCCATTCAAAGCTCAGTGCGTTTTCCTTCATGATCTCCTGAGCGAGATACAGCATGTGATTTGTAAAATTGGATGCAAAAACCGCAGCGATGTGGAGAGCTTTTCGCTCCTCTGAATTGATCTTAAAAACATTCTTCGCGATCTCTTTCGCCATCGCCATAAGAAGTTTTTCTCCCGCGGCCGATTCGCTTTCAATAAAAATCGGAGTGGTATTGAACTCGACCTTCTTATTCTTGGTAAACGTCTGCAGTGGATAAAACACGCCAATATTTGGAGTAGCAGCATATCCCAGAACACTTAGGGGTTGGCTACCTGAGGTGTGTACCAGGATTGCATCTTCGGGAAGCGCTATCTCCTGTGCAATGTCTCCAATGACATCATCCGAAACGGCGACGAAAAAAACCGAAGATTTGCTTGAAGAAAAGTCGAGGTCAGCTTTCGTTTCCGCGTCATACAATCGTTCCACCAGCGCATCTGCATTCCTAGGATCCTTGCTGTAAACTTCTTTTACAGAATAGCCGGCATTGTCCAGTGCAGGAGCGAGATGCCATGCAAGATTACCTGCGCCAATGAAGGATACTGCAACCGGTTTTGTCATCTGATAAAGAAAATTTCAAGTACCTATTCATCAAAAGTATTACGCTCGCTGCCCTTTTACAATCCTTTCCTTGTGAAATACATCATTCAGAATGCGAACATCCTCGAATCCTGAATCCTTAAAAATGCGCGCCACGTCCGATCCGAAGCGCTCATTGATCTCTACTGCCAATAAGCCGCCAGCCCCCAAACACTTTGATGCCTTCGTTGCAATTGCCCTGTAAAATACCAGAGGATCGACATCTGAAACAAATAACGCCTGAGAAGGCTCAAATCTTGTAACATTGTTTTTCATTGACTGCTTTTCGGATAGTGGAATGTAGGGAGGGTTGCTTACTACAACATCCAGCGCCTTAACGGGAAGGTCGTCATCGACGATATTATTGTTAAAAAGACCAACAACCGAATTTAAAGCTGTGGCGTTTTGTCGCGCTGTCTCGAGGGCTTTTTGGCTGATATCCGTGGCAAAAACTTTTGATCCCCGTATTTCCAATGCCAGGGTTACAGCAATACAGCCGCTACCAGTTCCAACATCCAATATTCGTGGATCGGAAATATTTTTTCCCTTGATATGTTCTTTCACCATTGAAACCAGCTCTTCCGTTTCAGGTCTGGGAATCAACACATCTGGATTTACCTTGAACTTTCGTCCGTAAAATTCTGTCCAGCCAAAGACGTATTGAATCGGCTCCTGGCTGTTTATCCTCCTGACCACACTCTTTATTAATTCATCGTCAGTGGCCACGACCATTACATCCCTTTCTGCAAGAACATCCGTCCTTGAAAGGGTCAGCGTATTCTCCAGGATTATATAAACCATTGCCTGAATCTCATCGACACTTTCGTCAATAGTTATTGCTTTCACTAAATCATTGAACAATACTTTGGAATTCATTGTGGCTTGGCAATCTTTGCAAGTATAGTCAATGATAAAACACGATCACCACATCGATGAAGTTTTTATGCGTCGTGCACTTGAGCTCGCCGAACTGGGGAGAGGAAGCGTGAGCCCGAATCCTTTGGTTGGAAGTGTGGTCGTTCACGACTCCAAAATTATTGGCGAAGGTTGGCATAAAAAATTTGGAGAGTCCCACGCCGAAGTAAATGCGGTCAATGCCGTGACAGATAAAGCTCTTTTAAAGGAGAGCACGATCTATGTTAATCTCGAGCCGTGTTCTCACAGGGGCAAAACACCACCCTGCGCAGACATGCTTGTCGCCAACGGCGTCCATAAAGTTGTAATAGCAAATCTTGATTCAAACCCACTGGTATCGGGTGAAGGCGTGCGGAAATTAAGATCTGCCGGCATCGAAGTGATCTCTGGTATCCTCGACAAAGCGGGTCATGAGCTGAACAAAAGATTCTTCACCTTCATGGAGAAGCATCGTCCATACATAGTATTGAAGTGGGCGGAGACGGCAGATGGATTTATCGCGAGAGAAAATTACGATTCAAAATGGATCAGCAATGAATATTCGAGGCAGGTTGCTCACAAGTGGAGAGCGGAAGAAGATGCAATTCTCGTCGGGTCGAAGACCGCAGCACACGACAATCCTCAATTGAATGTACGCGATTGGTCGGGAAGAGATCCTGTTAGAGTTGTGTTCGACCGCTTTTTGAGATTGGATCGGAAACTCCATGTATTTGACGGAAAGCAAAAGACGATTTTATACAATGTATTGAAGCACGAAGAACACCCGAACCTGATTTTGGCACGGGTGGAAGATGAAGATTTTATATCCAACGTTATAAAGGACTTATTCCAGAGAAACATTCAGTCGCTGCTCGTCGAAGGCGGTGCAACCATTCTCGACCTTTTTATTGAGCACAACCTGTGGGATGAAGCACGTATCTTTCAGTCACCTAGATTATTTGAAAAGGGAATTCGCGCTCCCGCTGTCCATGGTAAGGTTCATGAAACACATTCGATACAGTCAGACACGTTGAGGATAGTGTACAATGATCAATGAGCAATGATCAGTGAGCAATGCAAGAAGAATGAAGAATGAAGAATGTGGAACGATGAATGCGGTCGACGCTATGTGTGCAAGTAAATAGAAAGTGTATTTAAGTCCCCTTCAGGGGATTTAAGGGTGCATTTTTTCTGCGGACTCTGCGTGCATTCAGTCTGCGATTTCTGCGGGCAAAAAAGTCGAGGCACGCCCTTGGAACAAGCACACGCCTGGCTACATCCTACACACCTCCCCTACCCTAGTTATCCACTACACGCACGAAAGAAGTCGATCAACAAAGGATTGGGTTTATCAAAAGAGGAATCTAACGACGGTTGAAATAACGTCCCGTTAAAAAAACGATGCGACTTTATTTCACAGGCTCGCACCTCTCCTCCTGATGAATGTGCAGTAAAAGACAACTTCCCATCAAAAACATTCTTATACATCTCGTTGAATCCATAGCTGCAATAAAAATGGCCCGTTACTTTTTCTGCCTTCAATACCTTAAAGAGCCACGAGGATTTATCGGTTATCAAAACCTCCTCCTGTCGGCCTTTCAACGAACAACTTAACTTTGAAATGACCGGCGACACCGCATCCGGACTGGTTTCCTCGTGAACAGCGCTGCCGATTTGCAAAACATTCCGCCCGTATTCCAGGATCATATACTGAAACCCACCACAGGATCCCAGAATCGGGAAATCATTTTCGCGTGCCCACCTTATTGTGGTCAGGACAGCTTCAGCATCGTTATAAGGCGATCCGGGAACAATCCAGCATCCCTGGAATTTATTCCGATCAAGGCCCGTTGAAGACAAAGAAGTGGTGGGAATCCAGGGCGTTTCAACTAAAAAATCGAGATGTTTACGACAGTGTTCTACGGCGTTGTTTAATGCGAGGTGCGTGTGTATGTTTTCACTGAAGTCACCAACCAACGCGATGCAAATGCGTTTCATATGTATTATCAATCACCTGAATGTTGAAGATATATGAAAAAAGTAAACATTGATGAAAAACTTAATACCTTTTCGGATCACTGGAATCCCCGTGTAATTGGAGAACTTAACGGCCAATTTGTCAAGGCGGTAAAACTGAAAGGTGAATTTGTGTGGCATCATCACAATGTCGAGGATGAGATGTTTTTGATAATTAAAGGGACATTGCGGATGGAATTTCGCGATCGAGTTGAGCAAGTGAACGAGGGAGAATTTATCATCGTGCCACGAGGAGTAGAACATAGACCTGTGGCAACTGATGAGGTCCACTTATTACTGTTCGAACCTGCGTCCACGTTGAATACGGGTAATGTTGAAAACGAAAAGACAAGAAAAACGCTGGAAAGAATTTAACGCGCATAAAAAATCAATAGTAAAATCATGGCCGAAGAACTTCTAATCTCAACCTCTGTAGAAAAGGCAGAACGATACGAAACCTTGCTTCCTCAAATTGAAGGCCTCGTTTCTGGCGAGGCTGACTTAATTGCCAATTTGTCCAACATAGCGGCAGCGCTTAAACAAGCTATGAATTTTTTCTGGGTTGGGTTTTACCTTGTAAAAGAAAAACAACTTGTTCTTGGTCCGTTCCAGGGACCTATTGCCTGCACACGGATAGAATATGGTCGTGGTGTTTGCGGATACGCCTGGAAAGAAAAAAAGACTGTCATCGTCCCCAACGTGGAAGAGTTTCCTGGTCATATTGCATGTAGCTCTGCCTCTCAATCAGAGATAGTTCTTCCTGCATTTAAAAGTGGTCAGGTAGCTCTCGTGTTGGATGTTGACAGCGACAAACTGAACGACTTCGATAAAAAGGATCAGGAAGGTCTTGAAAAATTGATGCGAATAATCGAACGCATCCTCTAAGCATTATAATCTCTGCATGAATTTACCTGAACTACTTTCTTTCTATAAGAAACGTTGTCAACATTTTACGTCATCGCTGGACGCGGAGAGAAAGAAGATAAATCTTGTTTCTAATCTGAGGTTGATCACAGCCGTTGGCTTCTTGATTGCTACGTATTTTGCATTTACCAATACGACGCTCGCCTTTGCAGCGTTGCTTTTGTTGATAGCGTTTGTCATACTGGTGCAACGGCATAGCAGGATGTTTAATCAAAAAACACATCTTGAAAATCTGTTGCGAATTAATGAACATGAAACAAAATCCCTTGTAGGTGATGCTACGGGATTTGCAAACGGTTCAGAATTTATTGATCCACACCATCCTTATACACACGATCTTGATATTTTTGGTGAAGGATCCCTGTTCCAGAGTGTAAGCAGGTGCAATACCATTCGCGGCAAGCAACGAATGGCAAACCGTCTTTCCGACGCATTGCTGGATCATGATGAGATCCTGGCAAACCAGACGGCGATACAGGAGCTTGCTCAAAAAACAGAATTCCGTCAACATTTCCAGGCAGCTGGATTGGAGATCGGCGAACAACAACACGATCATGAAGAGCTGCTGGCGTGGCTGAGATCTCCTTCGATTCTCTTCACGAAGGACTGGTTCAAAATAGTTCTTTATGCATTGCCTGCGGCAACCCTAGCCTCGATCATTGCAGCTTTCTTTTTTCCGCTATTCAAACCGCTTGCTATTTTCCTTGCAATTACTCAATGGGGGATATTGGGGCTATATATTAAAAGAGTGAATATCTTTCATGAATACATCAGTCGTAAGAAGACTATTCTTGAAAAGTACGCACACCTCCTCCATTTTCTTCAGGCTGAAGAGTTTTCTTCACCGCTGATGCAGAAGTTGTATGCAGGTGCGAAGGAAGCAGACGTAAAAGTAAAATCACTTGCATCGCTGGTCAGCACTTTTAATGCACGCCTGAACGCGATGACGAACCTGGTTGTCAACAGCCTGCTGATGTTTGACCTTCAGTGTGTATACAGATTGGAGAAATGGAAAGATGAAAATTCCTGCAATCTCAAAACCTGGCTCGAGATCATCTGTGAAGCCGAGGTGTTGTGTAGTTTCGGTACTTTCTCGTTCAACCATCCTTCTTTTGTTTACGCTAAAATTGAAAAGGAACTTGTGATTGACGCCGACGGTCTCGGCCATCCATTGATAAATGAAAATGAGTGTGTCAGCAACGATCTGCAAGTTGAGAAGCAGCAATCAGTTGTAATAATAACGGGCGCAAATATGGCTGGCAAAAGCACTTTCCTGCGGTCGATGGGCGTTAACATGGTTCTTGCACTTAATGGAGCTGTGGTCTGCGCCAAAACTTTCCGCTGCCCTGTGATTCAGATGAGAACCGGCATGAGAACGGCTGACTCGTTAAAAGAGCATCAGTCTTATTTCTATGCAGAGTTGAATCGGCTGAAGACGATCATGGATGAGCTGAGACGTGATAAACCGCTTTTCATTCTTTTAGATGAAATCTTAAAAGGAACAAACTCGACTGACAAACAACTAGGTTCGATAGCATTGGTCAGGCAGCTGTTGCTGCATCCGTGCCTTGCTCTTATTGCAACTCACGATTTGACGTTGGGAGAACTCGAGAATGAATATCCGCGGCAGATCCGGAACTTCTGCTTCGAGGCGATCATCGAAAATGATCAATTGTCTTTCGACTATAAGTTAAAGTCTGGTCTGGCCCAAAAAATGAACGCGACGTTCCTAATGAAAAAAATGGGGATTATTCCCAAGTGAGTTCGTTAATCGTTATCCGTTAATCGTGAGCATGGGATTTGGGTGTGGGATTTTCCCTGCGTAACCTCTGCGTCCTTGGCGTCTCTGCGGTGAAACACACACCACACCCACACCCACACTCACACCCACGATTAACGATTAACTATTAACGGATAACGAATTTCACCGATCAATTGTCTAAATTCGAGAAGACCCAAAACCAACACCTAAACTCGCCCGTCATGCAAAACAGAAGAAACTGGCTCAAGTCCACACTTTCATTAGCCGCCGCATTACCAATAGGAATATCATTATCCGAACAGTTGATGGCTGCGCCTGTAAGCGAGATCGAACGTCAGCGATGGGGAAAATTTCGTGCCTCTGGCATCAAGATCAAGTTGAATTCCAACGAAAATCCTTATGGCCCTTCTGAAAAAGCGAAGCAGGCCCTTCAACAAATCATAGTGGAGGGAAATCGTTATGCATTCGATGTTCAGGAGGAGATGAAAGCAATTCTTGCGCAGAAAGAAGGGGTTACCCCGGCGCACATTAGCATTGGCGCGGGTTCTGGCGATTTGTTATGTCAGGCTGGAGCAGCTTTCGGAGTTGAAGGCGGACGTATTGTTTCGGCCTTTCCAACGTTTCCGCTGCTGATGAATTATGCCACGACGTTTAATGCTACGTGGGACAAAGTCAATCTGAACGACAAGTTGGAACATGATTACGATGCAATGGCTGCGCGCGTGACGGGTGATACGAAGCTGGTGTTTGTTTGTAATCCGAATAATCCAACAGGCACGCTGGTGGATCCGGTACGTGTGAAACAATTCTGCGAAGAAGTCTCAAAGAAAACAACGGTATATGTAGACGAAGCTTATCTTGAATTCCTGGAACCGAAAGATCAAATTTCCATGGTGGATCTTGTGAAGGCGGATGCCAATGTTATCGTTTCAAGGACATTTTCGAAAATCTATGGATTAGCTGGTCTCCGTATCGGTTATGTTATTGGAAGACCCGATCTCATTAAAAAGGTCGATAAGTACCATATGGGCATCGCCAACAATCAGTCGGCGCTAGCAGCAGCGAAGGCATCGTTGGGAGATACGGCATTTATGGAGATGTGTCGAAAAAAGAATGCAGAAGCTCGCAAGCACCTTACTGATTATCTGGATAAAAAAGGGATTTCGTACGGCAAGTCCTACACGAACTTTCTTTTCTTTCCCGCCAAAGCTGATGCAGCCCAGGTGTTGACGAAATTGGAAGAACGCGGAATTGGAATACGAGTGTGGGATTATAACAATCAGCAATGGTTTAGAGTGAGTATAGGTACGTTGGATGAGATGAAGACGTTCACGAAAGCGTTTGATGAGATGGTATAAAGTCCATAGTTGAATGGTCCATGGTCCATGGCCACCATCTAATATTATTTTCAATCTGCAAGGCAGTTCAAGTCAATTGAATTAAGGAGAAACGCCGGGTTTTGGGAATATATAGCTGACACGTTTCAATTCGTTTTTTGGCCACTTGGAGTTTGGTGGCTACAACCAAGGCTGAATAGAATTACGAGAAAGAAAATAGTTATTGATGAGTGAACAATATTGACCCATGCGGTGCCTCAACAGGTAGCTCCTCGGAGCGAGGATCTATTTACTTGTGCAAGCTTATCGACTAAACAATGACACAAATGAAACAAATCAAATCACTACTGCTATCCATTCTCTTGATTCAAAGCAT
>DATHIE010000784.1:0-3544 GCA_035316905.1 Chryseolinea sp.
ATTCCACGGCGCTAGGGCCAGTAACATCTATAATCTTGGAACTGCCCGTCAACACAACATTTGCCCCCAAAACCGCTTCCTTTCCTACTCTAACCCCCTCAACGACGATACATCGCGACCCGATGAAGGCTCCATCTTCTATGATCACCGGCGCGGCCTGAACGGGCTCAAGAACCCCTCCTATTCCAACCCCTCCACTGAGGTGAACATTCCTGCCTATCTGTGCGCAACTTCCAACGGTTGCCCAGGTATCAACCATTGTCCCTTCGTCGACATAGGCACCTATATTGACATACGAAGGCATCATGATAACTCCTTTGCTGAGGAACGAGCCGTATCGTGCAATGGCATGTGGTACCACGCGTACCCCTTTTTCCTTATAGTTGCGTTTCAGTTTTATTTTATCGTGAAATTCAAATGGTCCAACCTCGATGGTCTCCATTTGTTGGATCGGGAAGTACATGATTACCGCTTTTTTTACCCACTCATTGACCTGCCAACCATCAGACACTGGCTGGGCAACGCGCAATGTCCCGCTGTCAAGCTGTTCAATAACTGAACGAATGATCTCCTGATTCTCTGCTTGCTGAAGAAGGGCACGGTCCTCCCACATTTTTTCGACACGTTGTTTCAATTCCATTATATTAGATTTAAATCGACATGCAAGAAATAAAAAAAAGAAGAATAGTCCTCGCTTCCGTTCTTAAACCGGCCAATGAACCCCGAATGTTTGAGAAAATCGGAATGAGCCTGTCGAAGAAGTTTGATGTGTATTGTATTGGAGCGCCATTAACGTCAAAAAATAACGAGAAGTCTTACCCAAGTCCCAAAGTTTTAGAGTTACCAAGCGCTGAGCGACTCAGCTTGTCGAGATTATTCATGCCTTTCAACGTTTTAGTCAAAGTAATTAGACTTAAGCCATCAGTCGTTATTATTTGCACCCATGAACTTATCTTCATTTCTTTAATCGCAAAGCTGCTCACTGGATGTAAGATTCTTTATGACATCCAGGAGAATTACTATCGCAATATTCGTTATGGTAATTCATTCCCCACAATTCTGCGCTACATAGTTGCGCTATATGTGCGCCTCAAAGAAGCCTTGTCGAGACTATTTATAGTCCATTATTTTCTAGCGGAAAAAGGATATGAAGGTGAGATGAGCTTCTTTGGAAAAAACAGGACTGTGTTGGAGAACAAAGTAATTGCCTTGTCTCCTGCAACAACGTCGAAAAAAAGTATAAGCGACGGGTGTATTCATCTCGTGTTTACCGGCACTCTTGCAGAAACCACTGGAGTATTCATTGCTATTGATCTGGCTAAAAAACTTCATGAATTAGACCCCCGCATACGATTACAAATTATCGGATACAGTTCAAAGAGTGAGACTGTTGACCATATCCAATCCACAATACAGGATCATTACTTTATAGCGCTCAAAGGTGGAAATACTATTGTCCCCCACGAGGATATACTCTTAGCCATCCAGTCAGCCGATTTTGGAGTAATCTCTTATCCCCTTAATCCATCTACTATCAACTCCGTCCCGACAAAGTTGTACGAATATCTTGCCTTCCGGCTTCCTATCCTCTTAATTGACAACACACAATGGCAAAGCATCTGTGACGCCTACAACGCAGCAATTCCTTTCAATCCCGACACGCTTTCCGCCGAGAACCTTCTTTCGGCCCTAAAAGCACAAAAATTTTATACAACCCTACCCCAGGACGTATTCTGGTCCTCGGAAGAAAAAAAGCTACTGCAAACGATGGAAACGATTGTTTCCGAACCAAATCCCTAAACCTATTTAAACTCAAAAACTCCCATCCAAATAATTTACCTAAATATTTTTTTAGACTCGCCTAAACTTTTATTTTTGTAGGGCGTTATTCTTTACAGATGCTCACATTCGCAGAAGAAAACTACTTAAAGACGATCTATCACCTGTCAGCGGGTGGTTCAAAGGACGTTTTAACCAACCAGATCGCCGAAGCGATGAAGACAAAAGCTGCGTCGGTAACAGACATGCTGAAGAAGCTTTCTGTGAAAAATGTCATCTCCTATGAGAGATATTATGGGGTGAGAGTAACGAAGTATGGAAAAAGCGAGGCCTTGACTGTAATACGCAAGCACCGCTTATGGGAAACGTTCCTGGTTAAAAAGCTTCGCTTCAATTGGGATGAAGTGCATGAAATAGCAGAGCAACTGGAACATATCCATTCACCCATCCTCATCGAAAAGCTTGATGAGTTTTTGGGCTTTCCAACGACAGATCCACACGGCGAACCGATACCTGACCACAACGGAAATGTAAAGGCTCAGCCTCAACAACCGCTTAACGATCTTGCTCCCGGTTATCAAGGTGAGATCACTGCCGTGAAGGATTCCGATTCCGGTCTGCTCAAATACCTCGATAAGATTGGCGCAATTCCCGGAAAACGAATAGCCCTGATCAGCAAAGAAGAGTACGACGAAAGCCTTGAAGTAGAAATAGACACGAAAAGAATATCGCTTTCAAAAGCTGTTTCAAAAAATATTTTAGTCGCCGTTTAAGAAGAACTATGGAAATTGAAAATACTGTACAGCGCAAGTCTCTAAGTGAAGTGAATGCTTCTATTGATGCTACCAATCGCAAAGGGTGGAGAAAGGCGCTGGCGTTTATGGGGCCCGCCTATTTAGTGAGTGTTGGATACATGGACCCGGGCAACTGGGCAACCGATATAGCAGGAGGAAGCAAATTCGGATATGCGCTGATATGGGTGTTATTGATGTCAAACCTGATGGCGTTATTGCTTCAAAGTTTAAGTGCCCGTCTGGGGTTGGTACGTCAATTAGACCTCGCGCAAGCATCACGGAGTACGTATAGCCGCCCGGTGAATTTCTTTCTTTGGATCTTAGCGGAGATAGCCATTGCCGCCTGCGATCTCGCTGAAGTATTGGGTATGGCCATAGGGTTGCAACTTTTATTCGGGCTGCCCCTTATCTGGGGTGTAAGTCTTACGGTGCTCGACACTCTGCTCCTGCTCCTTCTTCAAAGTTATGGCATGCGAAAAATGGAGGCATTTATAATCGCGCTGGTCGCCATTATCGGAGGAGCATTTGTCGTTGAAATGGTCTTGGCTAAGCCGGAAATGGGCGAGCTGGTAAAAGGTTTTATACCTTCACTGCCTGGAGACGAGGCCCTCTACATTGCTATCGGTATTATCGGGGCCACTGTCATGCCTCACAATTTATACCTCCATTCTTCCCTCGTACAAACGCGCAGGATTAACACCTCGGAAAAGGGCGTGTGGTCGGCAATAAAATATAACTTCATAGATTCTGCGATAGCGCTCAATGCCGCGTTCTTTGTGAACGCCGCTATACTTGTTCTTGCAGCGTCTACATTCTTTAAAGCGGGCCTACATGAAGTGTCGGACATTCAGGATGCTCACCGGTTCCTGGCAGACCTGTTGGGAACAGAACTGGCGCCCATCCTCTTTGGCGTGGCATTAGTTGCTGCCGGACAAAGTTCAACCATCACGGGAACATTAGCTGGTCAGATT
>DATHIE010000785.1:0-4778 GCA_035316905.1 Chryseolinea sp.
CCGACAAACTAAATAGTTCAATAATCGAATGAATGGCTGACCGGAAGGTCAGCCGATCCCATGCCCGCCTCTGAACGGTATTGTCCGCTAACGCTTGCCATCATTTTTCTAAAGACCATTTTTCTTCTCCTTTTTGCGCAAAAAGTAATGGCACCGTTTTGGCAAGTCCGACGTTGCCGAACTTTCGTAAGAGTGGAGCTCGAATGGTGAATGGCGGAGGGCTAGCCCTTTTGCTTACTTGGGTGATTGTGGGAATGCAAGCGGCTAAGACGGCGATGGCTAATCCGGCAAGGAGCCTGAGGAGCGAATAACATTCAAGAACAACGGACCTTTCTAAAAATAAAACTTGCCCGATAGGCTCCGGATTTCAAAACAATCCAACAGGAAAAAGCTGGTTTTTGTAAGTTCAAGCGGCAAACCCAAATGCATATGAAATTACCTGTGTCCCTCGCGTGTGTATTGATCGCATTCACTACCGTTGCACAAAAGAAAACGGATTCTCTCACGACCAAGCTTGACGGGATCTTCTCGAACTATAACAACAAATCGGGTCCTGGTGTCGCAGCTGGCATTGTTCAAAACGGAAAAACAATCTTCAAAAAAGGCTATGGGCTTGCCAACCTGGAATATGATATTCCGATCACATCACCCAGTATATTCGACATTGCATCGGTCTCCAAACAATTCGCTGGCTTAGCCATTAGCACACTTATTCAACAGGGAAAAATCTCGTTGTCCGACGACATCCATAAATACGTTCCTGAAGTTCCGGACTTTGGACAAACCATCACGATCAACCACCTCGTTCATCACACCAGCGGACTTCGCGATTGGCCCGAAGGTTTGAACGTGGCAGGCTGGCGTTGGAATGAAGACTTTTCCTTCGATGACATAATGAGGATGATCAAACATCAGAAGGATCTCGACTTTGCGCCGGGTTCAAAGTATTCCTACAGCAACACAGGGTATAACTTGCTCGCAGTTACCGTCGAACGTGTAACAGGGAAATCTTTTCGCGAATGGACCGATGAAAATATTTTTACCCCGCTAAAAATGGTCAACTCTCATTTCCTCGACGAGGAGAGCAAGCTTGTAAAGAACATGGCCTATTCCTATCATAAGGAAAATGATTCCTATCATAAGAACATGACTGGCCTGACTGCACTTGGTTCGAGCTCATTATTTACCAACGTCGATGATCTTTGTAAATGGGTACTACATTTCGAGTCTCGTGTGTCCGCAAAAGATCCCGTTTACTTGCGAATGCTTGAAACCGTACCGTTAAACAATGGCGAAAAGAATTCGTATGCATTTGGGCTTTCATTAGGCGAAATGTCGGGGCTCAGGACCATCTCTCACACCGGTGGATGGGCTGGCTATAGAACTGTGATACTAAATTTCCCCGATGAAAAGTTAAGTATTATCCTTCTCGGCAACGATGCATCGTTCAATTCTTATGGAGCCGCCGCAGACGTAGCTAGGGCCGTACTTGGTTCTAAATTGAAATCAACCAACAACACGATCTCCGACAAAATAAAGGATCAACCCACAGTACCATTGAAACCGGAAATCGCACGTAAGCAGGAAGGGACTTATAGACTTGGAGATAATTGGTTTGTGACATTGACCCTCGAGAACGGGGTGCTGATGACTCAGGCCAACGGCGAACCAAAATTTTCGACTGCGCCGAAATCGGATTCGACTATTTGGATCGATGCTTACAATGCTTCCGCCACGTTTGTGAAGTCGAAAGATGGTTCGATCAATTCATTAAAATACAGGGGCTTCGTAGCTCCGAGGATCGTCCCGTTGAAGATCGACCAGGCGCTATTAGGCCAATACACAGGAACTTACTACAGCGAAGAATTCGAGACAATTTATAAGATTGATTACACGAATAACAAGCTGATGCTGCATCACATGCGATTGGGGGACTTCGAATTAAGCCCAGATATTGTGCTTGCTAGAGCTTTCAGTTGTGGGATGGGCCAAATGGAATTCTTGACCGAGAACGGACAGGTGACGGGATTTAAACTGTCGAGGGGAAGAGTTAAAAATTTAAAGTTTGTAAAACTTTGATACAAGATTGAGTCCCCAGACGTTCCTACCCGGATTGAAACCGTTGTACTACTGTGTGCTTGACTTCCTCTCCGCTGGCGATCTATCAACATTTCCCAACGTTTGTCTCCCGAAGATAGCCTCTACAGACTGCTTATAATTGGGACCGATAGGCAAAGAAATTTTATCTATAAACACTTCCTCTGCTGTGTAGGAAGTGATTTTGGCAGCATTCGCTATAAATGACCGGTGCACCCGAACAAATCCCTCGGCTAATGTTTTTTCCATTTCACCAATACCCATTTTGGTAATGACTTTTTCTTTACCTGTATTAATGGATGTATACTCTCTCATACTCTCTATGTATAGAATATCGCTAAACTGTACCCTAACCATCCTCTTGTTTACATTGAAAAACGCAAAACTGTTTGCCATACTTTGAAAGTCCGCCATTTGGTGTATTTGTGACGGCTCGGGCCTTGTTGAGATCTTGTTCAGGGCTTTCAGGAATCGTTCAAAGGCAAAAGGTTTCATCAGGTAATCACGAACATCGAGTTCAAATGCTTCAAGGGCATATTGTGAATAGGCAGAGGTGATAATCACCTGAGATTTTTTTTCTATGATTTTCAAAAAGTCAACACCAGAGAGGCCAGGGATTTGAATATCCAAAAAAATAAGGTCAGGCTCGTTGTTCTTTAAAAATTCCAAAGCCGACAGACCATCGTCAAACTTTCCTACGAGTGAAACCCACGGCACCCTTGACAGGAATGAAATGATAACATCCTGCGCTGCTTTTTCATCTTCGACAATGATGCATTGAATTTTATTCATAGGGCTAAGCTGGGAACTCTTAGGTTTACAATGTATTTGCCATTTGCAGAAATATCCAGTTTGTAATTCTTGTCAAAAAGTAAGTCCAGTTGTTTCTGAACATTGCGAATCCCCATTCCGTCGCGGCTAATGATGTCAGCGCTTTTTGCAGCCATGTTATTCTCGACATGGAGTAAAATATATCCGCCATCAGAACTTATCCGAATGGTAATAGGTATAATACCAGGCAACCGGGACAGGGTATGTTTGAAACTATTCTCAACGAACGGCAACAGCAAAAGAGGTGATATTAAAACGGAGGAATCCTTCACATTATTTTGAAAATCAATTTGCAGGCGGCTCCCATGGCGAATTTTTTCCAATTCGATATAATCATGAATCACTTGTATCTCTTTCTTTAAAGGGATCAATGGTTTGTTACATTCCTCCAGGATGAATCGCATAAGATTGGAAAGCCGTAATACAATCTGTTCACTCCTGGTGTCGGTATTTATTGCTTCCAGGTACAACGTATTAAGTGTATTGAAGAGGAAGTGAGGATGCATTTGCGCCTTTAGAAAACTTAGTTCGGCACGTCTCTTTTCATTCAACAACTCGCCTGCCTTCTGCTGCAACTCGTTTTTCGTTTTAGTTACCTTGATTGCTATTGCTGTACAGATCACTGCCATCCAATTAAAAATCTCTGCCAGGATCGAACCGAAGAAGAAGGGATTCGATGGCGCTGGACATTCAGGCCACAGCAATGGATTAATCACATAATAGCGAAGATAGGGTATGCCGACTCCAATGAATAGCATGATTGCTATTGTCCAACCAGCTAATTCAAACAAGTGTTTACCTTCCGAATACCTGGGAATCAGGTAGAAAAAAATGAGATAGACGACGCCTGCAACTAAAGCAAGCCTTGAGATAAGGCCAAATACTACGACCGGCTCAAGTTCTGTACCCGAAGAAGTAATTGCCAGGTAACTGACCAGATTCGCGACCCAGAAAAGAACGTGCCTTAGGATACGTACCCCTTTGTTTTTACTGTAAATAAGCGTGCTTATAAAATTCATTGCGTACCTAAATTAAAGATAGATCCCGAAATAAGATACTCCGCATCATGAATGGCGGTTTGCGTATGACTAACTAAACGTTGCAACGGACTAAACTCAACGTAGTCAATCCCATAGGTATTGCCTTGCCTCCAAAAGTCACCAGCCAGGATTCATTCTGCCCGTCGTGAGCTCCTGCATTTTTTTGTTTATCCGCTTTTACTATAGGTCATGAGGAAAAGGTTCCTGGTAGAATTTTGGAATTCCCATTCAATTTTTAACTCAAATTTCGGTGAATAACAAACGGAAAAAAAGTATGGCCTTAATCAGCCTAAATATTAATGGCGCTAAAATGAGTTTTGATTTGGACCCACAAATGCCGCTGTTGTGGGTTATCCGGGATTTTGCCGGGCTCACTGGTACTAAGTACGGTTGTGGCATTTCGCAATGTGGAGCATGCACCATCCATCTGGATGGAAAGGCCGTCAGGTCGTGTTCAATCCCTGTATCAGCAGTAGCCACTAAATCTATTGTAACAATCGAAGGACTTTCGGCAGACGGAACACATCCTCTTCAACAAGCCTGGCAAGAAGAAGATGTACCACAGTGTGGCTATTGTCAGGCTGGTCAGATCATGTGTGCCGCATCGTTACTAAAGCAAAACCCCGATCCTTCGAATGAAGAGATCACAATTGCTATGTCAGGAAATTTATGCAGATGTGGTACGTATCAGCGAATTCACCAGGCAATAAGACGTGCGTCATTGATGGTCAAAGAACAGCTACCAAAATGAACAGAAGAAATTTTATACGAACATCGGCGCTGGCCGGAGGAGGTTTGACACTGGCCGTG
>DATHIE010000786.1:0-7941 GCA_035316905.1 Chryseolinea sp.
TGGCATGGTGTGAGTAAAAAAACGAAGACTACTATTATTGTAGGAATCAGTACGATTATATAATCGTACTGATTCCTACAATAATAGTAGTCTTCGTTTTTTTACTCACACCATGCCACTCCTTCAGAAATATTCCCCACATGTTGGCAATGAGTATGATAAAAGCCATGTGAAGAATCCATGAGCTTGCACCATTGCCAAGTTTGCTTTCGCCCATTCCGTAAAAGAAGAATTGCATGAACCAGGTTGTTCCTGCAAGAGCGGCAAAAGAATAGTTATTAAGGAGTGGTGTTTTATCATTCGTATAATCTCCAAAAGTTTTATTTCGCATATTCAACAACATGCACCATATGAAATTGGTAGAAAGTCCACCCCATAGCAGCACCACATAGGTAACATTATTCTGATAAAGTGGATTTAATCCCATCGCCACTGCAGTTTCTGCCATTGGTTTTCCCGCTTCGATACCGAAGTTAAAACAGGAGCTCAATATTCCGGAAGCTATAGCCACGAACAATCCTTTCGTAAGGTTGAATTCAGCAACACTTTTTTTCTTTTGTTCTTCCCCCATCTCGCGTTCTTTCAACACGCCGGCTCTTCCACAAATGTAGATGCCGAGCAGACACATTACCACTCCTGCTAATACTATTTGACCCCACGTTGTGGTAAGCAATTCCATGAAGGTTGTCTTACCAGGTGCCGGGAAGAAGTTATAGTAAATTGAAGGTACAAGGGCGCCAAACGCAGAACAAAATCCCAGAACCACAGAGTTGCCAAGCGACATTCCCAGGTACCTAACGCCAAGCCCGTAAGTGAGCCCACCAATTCCCCAAAGTACTCCAAACAAAATAGTGTAACGAATTGTACTGGAAGGAGCGTTGGCAATAATCTCTGAGAACCCCGGCAACGTAAGCCATGCGGCGAGTGGTGGTACGATCAGCCACGAAAACAAGCCGCCAATTATCCAATAACTTTCCCAGGACCAGCCTTTGACTTTTTTGAAAGGCATGTAAAAACTACCGGAAGCAAAGCCGCCGATAAAATGAAAGATCACACCAAGAATAACACTCATGCGTCGGACTATTAGCTGGGAAATTGCAAATAAAAAGGCAATTTTAGCAATAGCCGGTGGCCGTCCATCATGTACTGTCATGGTCAGGGTTTGATTATAACGTCTTGATGGAGGGATAGGGTATAAGGTTAAGGTATGAGGTAATCGTAGTTCCATTTGACATTCGCCCCGATAATAATCGGGGGACATTGGACATTCGGCGTTCACACACTCTCAGACACCTTTATGCCGTGTTCCGGAATCGGACTCAACTTTAAAATGATGAGTGCTCTGCCATTCATTTCGCACTTGGACATTCTCCCCTGAAGGCGGTCGGGGGGTTGGGACAATCCCCAAATCACTAAATCTAAATAAAATGATTGTCGCCTTTAAGATGAAGCTGAAACCGGGCTTCGAAGAAGAGTACAAAAAAAGACACGGAGCTATCTGGCCTGAGTTGAGTAAGCTTCTAAAGGATAGCGGAATCTCGGATTATTCAATTTTCCTGGACAACGAAACAAATACTCTCTTTGCCGTCCAGAAGGTTTCAGGCAACAGCTCACAGGATCTGGGTAAGAATCCAATTGTAAAAAAATGGTGGAAGTATATGGCAGACATTATGGACACCAACGACGATTTTTCTCCCGTGACCACACCGTTGCAGCAAGTTTTTCACCTCGATTAATGCCTTCATGACGATCTTGAAAATCTTTTGCGCATTGCTCATCTCGTTCATCTTCCTGCAGTGCAGTCAGCCTGCTGCAGACGTTCAGCCGGCATGGCCAGAAATAGGTCGTGAGACAAAACCATGGACGCGATGGTGGTGGCAGGGGAGTGCTCTTACAAAAGAGGGTATCACTGTGGAGATGGAAGCTTACAAAAAGGCAGGATTGGGAGGAGTTGAGATCACGCCCATCTATGGTGTGCTGGGTTATGAAGATAAATTCGTGGATTATCTCACGCCACAATGGATGGAGTTATTAATTCATACTCTTAAGGAAGGTGAACGACTGGATCTCGGGATCGACATGGCGACAGGAACAGGGTGGCCATTTGGTGGTCCATGGGTCACTGATAAAGATGCCTGTAAAACCCTGCAGCATCAAATCTATGAATTGAAAAGTGGTGAACGCCTTGCTCAGAAAATTGAATTCATTCAACAACCGTTTCTTCGTGCAGTAGGAAATCAGATATATGAAGTTCATGAAAGTTTTTCTACGGAGAAATCAGTAACGAAGGGTACGCGGAAGGAACCGTTGACGCGCGTCGATCCAAAACAACTAAACATCTCGCAACTCAAGCGGCCGGTTGAGTCAAACAAAAACCTACAGTCACTCGCCCTTGATCAGGTCATCTTTGAGCGGCCATTGCGCTTATTAACGTTGATGGCATATAGCGACAAGGGTGAAAAAGTTAATTTGACAGATAAGGTTGATGGCGATGGAAAGTTAAACTGGATCGCAGGTGAAGGCAACTGGAAGCTCTACGCCATCTTTGAAGGCTCACATGGCAAGATGGTGGAACGTGCAGGACCGGGAGGAGAAGGAAACGTAATTGATCACTTCTCAGAAAGTGCATTGAAAGGTTATCTCTCCAAGTTCGACAGCGCCTTTGCATTGCACGACATATCAACAGTGCGGTCATTTTTTAATGATTCTTACGAAGTCGACGACGCACGCGGTGCCGCCGACTGGACACCGTTGTTGTTCGATGAGTTTGCGAAGAGAAGAGGATACAAGTTGGAAAACGAGCTACCCGCGCTGCTGGGAAATGATGACGCTGAAAAAAACGAACGCGTTCTTTCGGATTACCGTGAGACTATTTCGGAATTGGTGCTCAAAAATTTTACGACGGTATGGCGGGATTGGGCGCATACTAAATCGGCACTGGTTCGTAATCAGGCACACGGTTCGCCGTCAAACATACTTGATCTTTATGCGGAAGTGGATATCCCGGAGATCGAAGGGGTTGAACCTTTACGAATGAAGATGGCTTCGTCAGCGGGAAATGTGGTAGGAAAAAAATTGGTGTCCTCAGAGTCCGCCACCTGGTTAAATGAACACTTTGAGTCGAACCTATCAGACATTAAGGTGTCTATCGACCGGTTTTTATTGAATGGGATCAATCACGTGCTATATCATGGTACTACCTATTCTCCACCCGGTGAAGCATGGCCCGGCTGGTTGTTCTATGCGTCGATTCATATGAATCCAAGAAATTCCCTTTGGGCTGATGCTGACGCGTTGAATCAATACATAACCCGATGTCAGTCTTTCTTGCAGCGTTCTTCATCGGATAATGATGTATTGTTGTACTTCCCCATATATGACCGCTTTGCAACACGCGGCGAAGAAATGGTCGAGCATTTTGACGGGGTCGGAAAACAATTTGAAAATACAGCCTTCAGACGGAATGCCGAAACCATGCTTAAGATGGGTTATACATTTGACTATATCTCTGACGCGCAAATAAGTAAGATTGTTGTAGAAGAAGGAGAATTAATAACGGAAGGAACTGCTGCATACAAGACCATTGTAATTCCGCATTGTCATTATCTGCCAGCGGCAACTTTTGAGAAAATTGTCAGTCTTGCAAAAGGCGGTGCAACGGTGATAATAACTGAAGGTCTTCCGAAAACTCCAGCTGGTTTGAGCAAGCTTGAGGAAAATAAGAAACTGTTTGATGATTTGTTGACAGAATGTAGCGCGTCCGCTGATGTGGTCGCTGGTATTCGCGAAGCGAAATTGGGACAGGGAAGAATAATTATGGGTGACTCTATTGATGCTTTACTTAACTATGCGTCAGTTGCAAGAGAAGCGATGGTGGACCAGGGAATTCAATTTATCCGTAAAAAAGAGTCCGGCGAGAGGAAACTTTACCTGATTGACAATGCAACGGATAAATCATTTGAAGGATGGCTGTCATTGACCGAAAGTAGCCGGTCAGTTGCGATATATGATCCAATGACAGGTGAGTTCGGGTCGGGCCGTGTTAGAGAGGGAAGTGGGGGAAAGGCAGAAGTTTTCGTTCAACTGACCAAGAATCAAACATTAATACTGGAAACCTATAAAGGTGACATCAGCGCTCAGGCATTCCGTTACGTTTCGGAAGAAGGAGATCCGGTTATACTAAATGGAAAATGGAAGTTAGCTTTTCTCTCAGGGGGTCCCAAGCTTCCTCCCGCCGTTGAAATGGATACACTTTCATCGTGGCTTGCGTTTGGAGATGACTTCACTTCATTTTCTGGAACAGCATCGTACACCACTTCGTTTAAAAGACCAGCGGATAATTCTGCCGGCTGGTTGTTGGACCTTGGCGTCGTAAAGGAAAGTGCTGAGATCTCGCTTAACGGAAAACCACTTGCGACGTTGATCGGACCAGTGTACCGATGTTACATTGACAAATCCCTTTTGACAGAAGAAAATATTCTCGAAGTAAGAGTTTCTAACTTAATGGCCAACCGCATTGCTGACCTTGATAAAAGGGAAGTCTTCTGGAAAAAATTCTACAACATAAATTTCCCAGCCCGGAAATCCGAAAATCGCAAGAACGGATTGTTCGATGCCTCTCAGTGGATGCCGAGAGAATCAGGATTGATAGGACCTGTACGACTGCAACCTGTAACCACTAAATAAAAACCGATGATCTTCCGGCGCTTGTCCTATTGTCTGTTGATCATTCTACTTTCATGTTCTCAAAAGGAAACACCCCGATATATCGGGGCAATTGATCGTCATGCATTGGTGAGCCGTCATAATGTTGTTCTACATGCCCCGGATACTCTTGGGTCGTTGTCTGTCGGTAATGGAGAATTTGCATTCACCGTTGATGTCAGTGGGTTGCAGACTTTTGCTGCGGAATATGAATACGGAATTCCACTGGGAACTCAAACTCAATGGGCATGGCATAGTATACCGTCTGCGGAAAATTATACCGTTAAGGATGTGGCTCGCGAATACGAATCGTGTGATGGCACCACGGCTCCGTATGCTGTTCAACGCACGGGAGGGAAGGAAGGGCTTGCAACGCAGGTGCTGAGGGCAAATCCACATCGTTTGCATCTGGGACTTGTGGGACTGATCTTATTGAAGGCGAACGGTGACAGCGTCAGGCTTGAAGATCTTACTGAAATTGAACAGACGCTTGATCTCTGGAGCGGAAGAATTGAAAGTCGGTATCAGGTTGAAGGTGTTCCCGTTCGGGTGATTCTGTACTCCCATCAGCAGGAGGATGGAATTGCCGTCAAGGTAGAATCACCATTGATTGATATGGGTAGGCTGAAGATCTCATTCAATTTTCCTTATGGAAAAGATTGTCACGTTTGCCCGGGTTACGATTGGGAACAGGACGGAAAGCACAAGTCTGTGATCGTCAAGCAAAATAACAATGCGGTGTCGGTCAGACGTGAATTGGATAGCACAATCTATTTTACTCACATTGCATGGGCCGACAGTTCCGCTTTTATTCCCAATGGACAAAATTCCTTTGTGCTCCAGCCCGGACTTGTCGGGGGTGATAAAGTCGAGTTTTCTGTTTTGTTCGATCCGTCGGGTGACCTTCGGCCTGCAGAATATGCAGCAACAGAACAGAGCAGTTCTCAGGGTTGGGAAGGATTTTGGATGAATGGAGGAGCTGTTGATTTTTCAGAATGTAAAGATCCTCGCGCGCGTGAATTGGAACGGCGTGTCGTTCTTTCGCAATACCTCACCAAGATTCAATGCTCGGGATCAATGCCTCCTCAGGAGACAGGGCTAACCATGAACAGTTGGTATGGAAAATTTCACCTTGAGATGCATTGGTGGCATGCGGCACAATTTGCGTTGTGGGGGAGATCACACTTGCTTGAAGAAAGTTTACAATGGTATGCCGATGTGTTACCTAAGGCAGAGGCTACGGCAAAATGGCAAGGATATAAGGGAGCTAGATGGCAGAAGATGACGGACCCGTATGGCAACGAAAGCCCGTCAGGTGTCGGAGCATTTATCATTTGGCAACAACCTCATCCTATTTATATGGCGGAGCTTCTTTATCGCAATGATCCAAATACCGAAGTGCTTCAGCGCTACAAGGAAATGGTATTCAGTACCGCCGATTTTATGGCCTCGTTCGTCAAACTGAAAGATGGAAAGTTTCATCTATGTCATCCGCTGATTCCTGCGCAGGAGATTTTTAAAGCAGAGTCTACTGACGATCCTGCTTACGAATTGCAGTACTGGCACTTCGGACTCACCATCGCACAGGAATGGAGGAAGCGATTGAACTTGCCCGAAGAGCCCGGTTGGAAAAATGTGATAGAGAATCTTGCGCCGCTTTCAATATCGAATTCGCTTTATCTTCCGACGGCAACCAGTCCGGAGGCTTACACGAACGATGAATTTAGAAGGGATCATCCTTGCGTTACAGGTGCATTTGGATTTCTTCCCTACAATTCTCGTATTGATACCGTTGTGATGGCGAATACACTTGAAAATATTCTCGGCCGCTGGCAATGGGAAACTACCTGGGGCTGGGACTATCCGCTACTTGCTATGAGTGCAGCAAGATTGAACCGGCCTCATGAAGCAGTTGATGCTTTGTTGATGGACGTCCAAAAAAATACCTACCTCGTCAACGGCCACAACTATCAGGATAAGCGCCTCCGCTTGTATCTGCCGGGCAATGGAGGATTATTAGCAGCTGTGGCCATGATGGCGGCAGGATGGGATGGAATGGACAAGGATACACCTGGATTTCCCAAGGATGGTAATTGGAATGTGAAATGGGAGGGGCTGAAGAAGGCGCCTTAATTATTTTAGTGCTGTCATCCAGAGCGGCTTCTCTCCTTTTAACGCCTGCGCACGATAAATGGAAGCGCACATTTTTTTAATAGCGATGCATGTTCTCGCGAAGGATCTCATTCGGTTTTGAGCATTGACTATTTATTGACAAACTCTCGCACGAAGGATCTCCTCCGTATTGATAGCTCGTTTACGGACGGGGTTTCTTCGCGTGAGGATTTACAATTTGCTAATGTAATGCGCAAAACCCCTTCCGCGAGCGCAGTTGCTTGATAACGAAGCAAACGCTCTGAATGACGGTTGCTGAGGGGAGGATGACGGTGACTAGTTCAGGGAAAGGACTACTTCCAATCAACATTAATGGGTATCAGCATCCGCACATTGACCTTTTTATTGTATAACTCGCCTGCCGTCCAGTTGTCAATATTCTTCACGAGCTCATTTATTTGAGCATCATATTGACCATCGATGGGAGTGATGAAACAAAAGTTGCGAATGTGTCCTGTACTATCTACAATAAACGTGAACACAACTTTTTCGCCACCTTTTTCTTTTATTTCCTTCGGAAATTTGAGACTCTTTAGTACGTCTTTGCTGAATTGAGAAAGTCCTCCCGCGTACTCAGGTTGCTGATTGACCGTGCTGAACACTTCGTGGCCATCCAACGTGTCGGGTTTCGTAAAACATTTGTTCGAATTGGCGATTGATTGAGAGAATGCTGCTGTACTTGCTATTAATAAACAAAGCACGATAGAAAACCGAAAAATAGTTACAGCGCTATATCTTTCCTCAGGCATAACGGTACTTGTCCGAAAACAATAGTCAAATGGAATTTCGGTTAATGAAGCTGAAGACATTCTTTACCACTTCTCTTTTCTTTTTGAGGATCATGTAGGCCGCGGTTTCACCCATTACCTGGAAATCTGTTGAGATGACTGTTATTCCAAGTAGATCTTTCAGAGGGGTATCGTTGTAGGAGATAATGCCAATGTCCTTACCCAGCTCCAGATTTTTGTCCCGGATCTGTTTTACAAGATTGACGAGGTCCGTCTCCTCTATAATAATATAGGCATCGCGTGGCCGCAGCTCCATATCCTGGTAGATCTCTTCCAG
>DATHIE010000787.1:0-9238 GCA_035316905.1 Chryseolinea sp.
ATAAAAAATCCGCCATCGTCATCTATCATAATGTCCGAGATGTCCGGGTTGTTATACGTTGTTTCGCCCAGACTTTTGGTCCAGTTGAGGCTTCCATCGGTATTGAATTTGGCGATGTAGAATCCCCATCCGGTTCCACTAAAGGAAATGGAGTTGAATACTGTTCCGTTGCCGTAAACCATTCCTCCTACAATGGCCTCTCCGTTGCGCACATCGAGCGTCCTTGGGTGTGATTCCGCCTGGTTAAAATC
The DNA here is from genome assembly GCA_035316905.1 of Chryseolinea sp. Classification (GTDB taxonomy): domain Bacteria; phylum Bacteroidota; class Bacteroidia; order Cytophagales; family Cyclobacteriaceae; genus Chryseolinea. The sequence continues at coordinate 252 of DATHIE010000787.1, forward strand.
AATGAACTGATTCTCAAAAATCAAGTTGCCATCAGAATCAAATTTTCGCAGAAACGAAGAGGTGTTGATATAGTTCATAATTTCAACATTCAGAAAATAGATCTCGCCGGTTTCATCAAGTGCCATATTGCCATAACCTGAATTCGAAAAGGTCCTGATCCATAGGGGATCTCCAGCTGGGGAATATTTGGCAACAAAGGAACTTTTGGGATCTCCGGATGACTGATCCAGGTATTCCTGTCCATCGAAAAAGATACTCTCAAAGAAACGGCCTTCGACAATGATATTACCATTGGAATCTACAGCGGCATTTTCAACGACGACACTCTTTCCGTCAATTGGAATTGCCGACACCGCCGTGCCATCAGTATCCAACTTTATGATGTACGAACCACTATTATTGTATTTGGGCACCAGCACTTCGCTCCCGACAGGCAGCTCGCCGTTGTAATAGCCGAAGACCAAAATCTCCCCGGTGGGAGTGGTTCTGGTTTCAATACCTACTCCCCCTTTTGCACTATCAAAAAATTTTCCCCAGACTGCGTCCTGCGCACTTAGAGACGAAACTATGAGAATTAAGCTAACTGACGCGAATGCTCGTAACATGGTCATTATAAATAAATTACCAATAACTAACTCAAGCTGATTTGTAAGGCAAAAATAGCAAAAAATTTGGCCTGTTCCAGCAACGACAACCGGTGGGTTATTGGGTATTCTCCACCGGTTTTATCTATTCGGTTGAATATCGGGCAGTTGATTCCTCGAAAGTTCCAGGAAAAATGCAGTGCCGGATTGAAGCCACTTGCCAGTGATTCGGTTTTGTGACATTACTCCTTCATTAATAGCGCTAGCGGCCTGTATCTCAAACTTTACATTCAGATCGTCCACGGTAGTGGTGTTTACTTTAATCCCATTTGCATTTTGATCGGGACTATCGAGGGTGGTTGTGTATTCGCCGTCGACATAACTTACGTGGAGTACAACTTTTACTGCGGTACCCTGGATCTGCAGCGATCCGGACCACTCTCCCTTTAGATCCTGGCCGTATAACAAAGATGACATAAAAATAAAGAGGAGTGAGTCAATGAGTGTTTTCATTTGTTTGTTGATTTATGGTTATACATGTGTTTAGTCATTGAAGATTTTCCTGGCATCGCCAGTGTAGACTTTGGACATTGGAAATTGGACATTGGGCGTTCGACATTGACCTGCTCACATCTGGATCTGTTAAAAGCGAATTTATGTCCGTGCTGGAGATTCTATAATTTGATTGAAGTATGAACTTCCTTCTTAAAACTTGAATGTCCAATGTCCAACTCCCAATGTCGATAGACATGAATACAAGATTCAAACCTCGTCATTCGGCATTGGAGCGGATCTTTATCCGAAAAAAAAATACAACGCCTTTTTCATTGAATGTTGAGTGACTATTCCTCCCCGCCGTCTAGTTTTTCTAGCAGTGTTTCCAACTCACGCCTTCTCGATTTATAGAAATTATGTTCCCATCCAGCAAAGTAATTAGCTATGAAAAGGAAGATTATAAGACCGATGGCCAACCAAACAGAACGCCCGCCATCCCAAACACTTAGAATTACAAGGATTCCTATCGGCACAATGTTCCATCGCAGGAGGAATGATAGCTGTACCTGATAAGTGGCAACGGCAATAGCGTGACGAAGGTCGCCCAGCACAGTCCGGTCGAAGGTGCCTTCGTCTTTTAATCTTCGTACACGGCTTATGAGCACATAAACGCCGGTAACAAACATCCATGCTGCCAACAGGTACAGGAAAATATTGGTGCTCTCTTTATAGAGACTGAAGGCGAGCATAAAACTACCGCCGCCGAAATTAGCGACAACAGCAAGGAGTTCGCTTACATTTGTGATATGGAACGCTTGGCTCTTTTTAGCAAGGATCCGGTTGTGCAATGCTTTCTCATTTATACCATAGATCGGTTCATTGTTCTGCGAGTCCCACACTTTTTTGATTTCATCAAATTCCATGGTGATCATATTTTTTTGATTTGTTGATAAGATGTTTTTTGATACGGTTGATCTTGACACCAATATTTGATTCACTAATGCCCAATATGGAGGCCATTTCCTTATAGCTAAAGTCATCCAGCATGAGCAGCGTTACGGACCGGTCTATTTCGTCGAGCTTCGAGATTTCATCAAGGAGCCAATCGAGTCGTTCATCGGAGTGAATTTTATTTTCGTGCAACGTGTGGGCAAGGCTATCCAAAGTTTCTGACTGCTGAAGCTTTTTTTCATTTCTTGTCCATTTGATGGCAATGTTGAAGGAAATGCGATAGATCCAGGTCGTTACAGCCGACTCTTCTCTGAAAGCGGGGACGGAGCGCCAGACCTGAATAGCGATCTCCTGAAAGAGATCATCCTGGTCCATGGAGGTGGGCGCATAAACACGGACGATTTTGAAGATCAGTCCTTTGTGGCGCGTCAACCAGTTTTCAAAAATCCGAGTCTGTTCCGCTTCGGTCACAAGAGCAACAATTTATTCTATTAGTACCGGGAAGCGCTTAGATTCTTACAATAAGACGGGAAATATTCGAAGTATTTAGCTTTTGAGCCAGAACTAACAGTGCTTTGGTAGACACAACCGATCCCAAATCAACTTCTCGTATCCAGAGTTAACTTTATCCGTATTACTAGGATAGTATCTACAGGTAGGAGTAACAAAACAACTGTAGCAATGGAGTGTACACGTGATCATTCGAGGAGGGAGTTTCTTCGGCGAGCAGGTTTGTCAGGAATTGCATTAACACTCGGATCCTACTGGCCTGCGTCTGGAAACATCGGGTACCTGGGTAGCTAGGCACCTAGGTAGCCAGTTAGCTAGCTCGCGGGCATCAATAGTTTCTTCAGAGACGCCACATTCGAGTTTTTATTGCTCTCGCACAATTCCTTTAACAGTGTGACTTGCTGTTGAGGCGAGAAGACTCTTAAGTTTTGAATAAATCCAATTCTGCGATTGGGTAGGTGAGAAGGAAAAATTGTGTTCACATAGGGAACCATAACTTTATATTCGGCGCTCTTTCTTCTAAAGAATTTGGCAATCTGTGTCCAGGTCAGCCCGTACTCTGTTTGTACGAGTACATCCGCATAGTAATTTATGAGATTTTCACTTATAGCTGGTTTCATAAAAACAGAGAGTCATTTTCTTATTGATACGCTTACTTCTAATTAAAGATACGTCAAGGAGTGGAACGCAGGGCGACTTTTCGACGATCGCCTCATAATAACCGACTGGTTGGAATAGTGGCCCGGTTAGACTGGGTCTCGTGTTGGGTGCGTACTTTTCAATGGAAGTCTCCTGATCCGTTTGATAACATCAAGACTTCGTCTGACGGTCTAAGGGATTTGTCGAAATGATCATGATTCGGTCACTTAATCTTCATCCCGGGAATGAGCGGATCGCCTTCGACCAATTCAAGTGACTTTACCATATCTTTCGTGTGTGTTTTGTATTTGATGAAATGCGCTGTTTGTAAGTGCGCCTTGTATGCAGCCGAGTCAGCATAGATTTCCAGGATGGTAATATGCGTTGGATTGTTCTTTTCAGAAACAGCGTATAGCGTCAATACTCCCGTTTCCAGCCGGACCGATGCTTCAATTTCTTCCTTTAGCGAGGCCTTGTAGCTGTCCAGTTGTGTAGGATCGATGACGAGTTTAGCGAGCCTCACCATTTGTTTACTTTTTCTGGACTCTTGAGAGTAGGCCATTTCAGAAGTGGTGACAATTGAAACCAACAAGACAAAGTATTTAGCGAGGCCAGGTATATCTTTAATCATGATTAAATAATTGAATCAAACTTTGAGACGTATTAATTCCGATTCGGAACCCTAACGGTTCTGGGAAGACAAGTTACATATTATGACTCTCAAGCCAATCCGGTTGAAGAAAATTGAATTTGCAAGGAGTGTTAAGTCGATCCTCCCGTTAGGGCATTGAATCCGGAAATTTACTTCTCTAGCGCTGTGAATAAAAAGTTTCTCTCGCCCACTTTCTGAATTGGGTCTGCTCGTGGGGAGCGAGATGCTTAAAACTCTTGCGGTACTCCTTCAGGAATAGCTTTCGGTTAAAACTCATTTTTTTAAGAATTATTTTACAATATTCTATCATGCTTATTTTTAAGCTCATGCGTTTTTACTTTTATAATGTTGGAGAAATATTAACGGAAACCTTAGTGAGCGTATAGCTTTTAAGGTAATGGTCAGCGTGCTCTGAGAGGATCTGTACCTCTGGTATCGTACGTTCGGCCTGAGGTCTGCTTAACTCTACATAAATGTGTTCGACTGATAGATCTTTGTTGAATTTTTCAATCTTCGAGTGGGGGATACAATAGTATATCCTTTTTATGCCTGTCAGGTAAATCAGAGAAAGACACATGGGACATGGTTGAGCGCTTGTGTAAATAGCGCTTCCACTTAAGTCGGTTTTATCCAGTTTTTTGCACGCGTCCCTAATAGCCTCTATTTCAGCATGCGCTGAAGGATCTTTGAGAAGCCTGGTTTTGTTCCAGCCTTCTCCTATGATCTTTCCGTCCTTTACCAATACACTTCCGAATGGATCTCCGCGACCGTCACTTATCGCTAGTTGGCTTAATTCCATCGCCCGCTTCATAAATTCATGATCGGCGGCATTTGTTTCCTTATCACGTTTTTCCACGCGGGTTTTATTTAATTCGATTTTTTCGACTGCCTTTTCTGCCTCATACTGCGAGTACGCACCAAACAACAAAAGGCTAAATAATATAATTAATTTTATTGACGTCATCATAAATGATAGTCTCCCGCTGCTTCTGGTTGATAACTCACCTTCACAATTTCGAATAGACCAATCCCGTCAGGTACTTGCCACGAGATAACTTCCTGTTCTGAGCGGCCAAATAATGCAATCCCGATCTCTGAGAAGATGGATATCTTTCTTTCGGTGGGAAGTGCTTCCCGCGGATACGTGAGCGTTATATCTGTGACTCTTAGACTATGCAGATCCTTAAGGCACACTCGCGAGTTCATTGTAATAATTCCGTTATCAATAGCATCCTGGGGAACGGTTTTCGAGCTTACAAGCCTGGTATATAATTTATTTTGAATATCCGGCATTTTCCCCATTAACGAGGCGAACTCCAACAAACTCATCAAACGATGATAGTCGTTAATTGTAACAGTAATTCGTTTTGTCATTTCTTACTTTTTAGTTGTTGTCCGTTCAGAGCCAGTTGAGTTGCGAAAAATAGTTGAGTGTTGAGGGTTATTGCCTGCCTCTGGTCAGAACACTCAACACTCAAATAAAGTCTACTTCTAAACGATACAATGCTCCCTCATCCACGATCCATGCCACAAAAATTCGCCGAAAATGAAGTAGACACACGCCATATTAACTTAATCGGATGAGGATTATCACCCACTGGGTAATTTCTCCCCGGTAGTAAATGAAACTTCATTGAGTAATTCTGACTTTCTCTCTATAGCTTTGCAGCATGCGAAATATCAATGCTACCGACCTTAAACTACGGGAACGGGTTAAGGAACTGAATTGTCTCTATGAGATATCAAAAGTCGCATGGGAAGCAAACAATGATTTGGAGACGCTGATAAGTAGCGCCCTTCAAATAATTCCTGCGGCAATGCAATATCCGGAGCTGGCAGAGACAGAAATAAGAATTGCTGATGTGAAATACTCAACCAGCCGGTTTGCCAAAAGGAAGTTTACTATTGAAGCAAAATTAAACATTGATAAGAAGGTTTACGGAAGTATCAGGATAGGATACAGAAGCTCGGGTAAGGTGAAAGGCAAACTCACTTTTCTTCCCGAGGAGAGAAGTCTTCTCAAAACCGTAGCGCACGAACTTTCTCTTTTTATCAGGAAGCGATCGGTAGAAGATGAAAAACAAAAGCTACAGGTCCAGCTGCAACACGTTGAACGATTGGCATTTGTTGGAGAACTATCAGCCGGGATTGCCCATGAGTTGAACGAACCACTGGCGAAGATCCTTGGCTTTGCCCAGCTGATAAAAAAGACAGGTAATTTAGAGGATCAACAGGCAGAAGACATAGAGCGGATCGTGAAAGCCTCGCTGTACACCAGGGAGATCATAAAGAAGTTGATGATCTTTTCCAGGCAGATGCCGCCGCAGATTACAAAAGTTAACCTGAATGAGATCATCGGAAACATCCTATACTTTATAGATGTACGTTTTCAAAGCAGAGGTATTAAGTTGAAAACGAAACTAGACAATAACCTTCCGGTAATGAAAGGCGATGAAGTGCAGATGAGCCAGGTTTTAGTCAACCTGATCACGAATGCTGTTCATGCGATGCCCGAGGGCGGCGATATCACAGTGGCAACGAAAGCAAAGGGAAAATTTATTAGTCTGCTTGTGAGCGATACTGGCAGCGGGATGGGCCCTGAAACCAAACAAAGGATTTTTGAGCCCTTCTTTACAACGAAACCAGTAGGGCAGGGCACAGGCCTCGGTCTGTCAGTTGTTAAAGGGATTATTGACTCCCATCACGGAAAGATTGTAGTGAACAGCACTGCTGGCAAAGGGACCAAATTTGAAATCCTGTTACCATTGAACTAATGAAAGCAGCAAAGATCAATAAAGCCAAAATTCTGGTGGTCGACGATTCACCCGAGACGATTGAGCTTATTAAGCGCAACCTGGAATCGGAGGGTTATCAGATATATAGTGCGAACAACGTTCAGTCAGCTCTGAAACTGCTGGGTTCACTGCAGGTCGATCTTGTTATAACGGACTTGAGGATGCCCGGGGAAAATGGGTTGGAGTTAGTGCGTCACATAACAGAAAATCACAAGGCCATTGGTGTCCTCGTGATTACTGGCTTCCCTTCGATTCAAGGTGCTATTGAGTCAATAAAAATTGGCGCTGAAGAATATTTAGTAAAGCCGTTCACAGACGAAGAACTTTTTAAGTCCGTGGAGCGTGTCCTTACCAGGGTCTCCAAACATCGCAAAGACGATTCAAAACCCCTGCCGCAGAACTTCGGGATCATCGGTGAATCTGAAGGTATACAAAAGGTATTTAGAACGATATCCAAAGCAAAAGCAACATCTGCAACTGTCCTGATCAAAGGCGAAAGTGGTACAGGAAAAGAGCTAGTTGCACGAGCCTTGCATTACGGTGGACAATCATCCGCTGCGCCATTTGTGCCAGTGAATTGTGGTGGGATTCCAGACTCATTGCTTGAAAGCGAACTATTCGGTTATGTCAGAGGTGCTTTTACGGGAGCAAGTGAAACAAGGGCGGGATTTTTTCAAACTGCGGATGGTGGAACAATTTTTCTGGATGAAATAAGCAATACAAGCCTTTCCATGCAGGCAAAATTGCTACGAGTGCTCCAGGATAAGGAGTTCTATATGGTTGGCTCTAAAAAATCTCAAAAGGTAAATGTGAAAATTGTTGCAGCCACTAATGTGGATCTTATGCAGCTGGTTAAAAAAGGACTTTTCAGAGAGGATCTGTTCTACAGGTTGAATATTATCGTCATTGATCTGCCACCGTTACGCGAACGCGACAAAGACGTATTGCAGCTACTCGACTTCTTCCTGGAAAAATACGTGAGGGAACTTGGCAAGCCCGTTATGAAATTTTCGTCGAGGGCGTTAAAGGTGTTATCGGAGTATTCATGGCCTGGAAATGTCAGAGAGCTACAGAACCTGGTGCAGCGTCTTGTGATAATGGCCGATGAAAGCACCCTCGATATTGCAGATCTTCCAGATAACTTTCGCTTTTCAGCATCGCGTACCAAAGGATTGAACAGAACGTTGTTAGAAGTTGAAAGAGAGTATATCCTCGATGTCCTTGCTGCAAACAAGAACAATATCTCCCATGCCGCCCAAGCATTGGGTATTGACCGGAAGACTTTACGGGAAAAAATAAAAAAGTCAGGACCAGGTTAAGTGGGGAAAAAATCACCAGTGATAATTTTTGCACCAGGTGAAGAAAGCTTAACAATCGAAATAGATCTGATTTCCAAAGAAAATAGTGGTATGCATTTTGGATTCTTTCTTACGGAGGAAATCAATATGCATAGGGATGTTATCGAGGAAATCGTGATCAGCGAGTTCAAAGGTCTCTGCTCTTCATGTGTTCACCTTGCTTCATGCGGCTACTTCAAGAAAAATTCTCACAAGGCTGTTATTCAGTGTGAGTTGTTTGAAGTGGACGATGAGGTTGTTTTGCCTCAAAACATTCCGGATGGACTTTGTAGGAACTGTGACCTGGCGGCTGAATGCAGATTGCCGGGAAGGCGGATGGGTACATGGCATTGTAATGAATTTCAATAGTTAATTAAACAAAAGGTTATGACCGGACTCTTAAGTCGAGAAGCTGTTCAGATGCGTAATGGCAAATGGAAGGAGTTTAATAAGCACGCCATATTGATTTCGGAAGGTCACTATGTGAACAATAAGAAGCACGGAGTCTGGCGGGAGTATTACGACAGCAATGGAAGCCTGATGATAGAGGAAGCTTATTGGCATGGCGTTCAACACGGACGCTTTGCGTCGTATCATCCGAACGGACAGGTGTTGAGTGAAGGAGAATTCCAAAACGGATCTAGGGAAGGGTGCTTTAAAGTGTATGACGAGGATGGAACAAACATTAGAAATATCGTATTCCTCTGCAATGAGGAGATTGAAGACATTGACGGATACAAAAGTAGTGTCGAGGTCGCAGGAGTCAGCGGGCATTGACTATATCTTTATCCTCATCGTTCTAATGTTCTGGATTACGCCGTTGCTTCAGTCTTGGTTAAGGTCTTGACAGGACATAATGCAATTCAGCGGCTACGACAGTCGAGAGCGACAATTCACTTTGTCACGATGTAAAACTTTCTTTATATTGACAACGTCCCGTTACCAGGCGCAGTCAAATGGATCCTTATCAAGTCTTGGGAGTCAGTCGCGATGCTTCCACCAATGAGATACGCAAAGCATATC
>DATHIE010000788.1:0-7524 GCA_035316905.1 Chryseolinea sp.
TCCCAATCCCACGAATTAATTGAAGCCGCATGTACGCGAACAAGGACCTCGTCATCTTTGGGTACAGGTTTGGGAATTTCGGTTAGTGTGAGGTCATCAGGTGTGCCGTATCGATCGTAATAAATAGCCTTCATTGTTGTATAGTCGACTTAGGTGTACGTCGAAAAATGCTAACAGGTTGGGTGCGTTGATGGAATTCGCAGTTCCGTCTTCCTGAAAGTTAAAACCATCTGCTCAAAAGTCTCCTCGAGTGCTGTCGACCAGAGCGGTTGCTTTGCTATCAAATAACAGGACTATTGGAATGGGTTTTGCGAATTGCATAAGTACATGCGATCCTTCACGCGAAGGATCTGTAAGAACAAGAGCAGGATGGTTGACATTTGCACATATCCTTTCCGGCAGATCCTTCGCGCCCAAGTTCAGCTAAAGAGGAGGTAGACACTGAAGTACAACTTCGCGAAATAGACAACCATTAATTTACTCGACCCCTTTCTTCTTCCGACCCTGAGTTTACTTTCAGGGATTGGACAGATTTATTGCCCATCGTCCACGTATAGGTCAGTCTGACGTACCTGTTGTGCCAATAATAGTTGAAGTGGGAGTCGATATGATTTTCCATTGAATATGTTTTGATCCTCCAGTTATTAGTATTGAACATGTCGTCGATTGAGAGCCTTAGTATCCCTGCTTTTTCGAAACTTTTCTGAATGCCCGCGTTCAACGACCCGGACGGCAGATACTGAGAAATACCGACCTGTGATTTGGACTGATACAATCCTGAGATCTCAATGGAAAACCCCCTGGGTAATTTCAATTGGTTTTGAACGCTGACATTAGCATTTAATAAATGAGCATTTATATCGCTGGATAAATGCTCTGCCTTCGCCACCTGGTATTGCACAGTGAAGTTAGTGTGTATGTCCCAAAATCTGGTTAGTGAAATGGAATATGAATTTGTGAGGCCCAATGTGTTAAGATACTTTAGGTTCTGTGACCGGTATATGAGATTGTTTGACTCATCAATTTCCGGCTGAAGGAATGTGATTTCTTTTTTCGCATGAGTAAACTGTAGAGAAAGTATCCATTGCTTTTTATGATAACCCAGGGTCAGTGCATCAGACAGTGAAGGAAAAAGTGTTGTGTTCCCCGCCGAGAATGTATTTGGTCCCCAGAAAAAAACAAAAGGTGCGATATCATTATAGGTTGGACTTGTAATCCTTCGTGAATATGAAAACTGTAGATCCCTTTCAGAATCAAAATTTCTCCGGATCAAAAACGACGGGAAAAAATTACCATACCTCCGGTCTGTCAACTTTTTTTGAGTGGCTGTTGTGATTGTTGTATTTGTATGTTCATAACGGAGCCCTCCGGTTATTTGCCATTTTCCAGTTGACCATTTTGTCGAAATGTAACCTGCCGTTATTTGTTCCCGCAATTTTGAATTGGAACTGAATGTTGTGTCGAGAGTCCAGACATTGTCTATTCCACGTTGGACTGTTACATCGTTGTGAAGAGATGATAGTACTGTTTTAGCGCCGGCTTCGAATGATACCATTGGAGAGACATCGGTGGTATAATCCAGCTTTGCAATGTAGAGCTGAATTGGCGTGGATTTTTCCAGGTCTATCAAATACGCTTGAGGCGGAATACGTTGTAGTTGAATAGTAACATCATATTGCGAAGGATTACTGTTTCGATAATAGAGATAATCGATTGTTGCGCTCACCTTACTTTTCGAATTAAGATTTGTTGTGAAACCTAAAGAACCGGTGGCGCTTCGCCAGATATTGGATTCTTGAACGACCATATCTGTTGTTGAAAGGGAATCGGCCGCGACCTGATGTTGGTCCGTAGCGCTGGCCTTCAGTTTCCAATTTCGGCTGTACCCCGTAAGCAATACGTTAACGAATGTATTAGAACCTATTTTCCATTCAGCTCCCATGTTTAAATTTTGTTGAGTCGTGAAGTTTTCTCTTCTGCTGTAATCATTTACCGTCTGAAGAAATTCCTGAGTATTTATTTTTCGTTGCGCTTCGAGGCTGTGAAGATTATGACTTCGAAGCACCGAATAGTCAATAAAGTAAGCCACATTTTTACTCCGATGGTGTATGTCAAAGTTTCCACCAAATGTTTCTGCCCACTTTGCTCCGGCCACCAGGCCAAAGGATGCATGCGTGCCAGTTCCTTCATACTCAGTCGTGACGATATGGATTATACCGCCATTTCCCTCGGCATCATAATTTGCCGGAGGTGTGACGATGAGTTCCAGCTTTTCCACGTTTGAAGCGTTCATACCTTCAAGCATCTGAACCACAACTTCCAATGGTAATTGCAGAAGCTTGTTGTTGATCATTACTCTTACGGGCGACTTTCCATTCATGCTGATGCTATTCGTCTGCCGGTTTACTACTATACCAGGTGATTTCTGTAGCACTTCAAGGACGGAGTTCCCGGATGATAAAATGCTGTTCCTGACGTTTACTACAACCCTGTCGATCTGTTGATCAAACAGCGGTTTTTGTGCAGTTATTGTCAGCTCTCGAAGTTGTGTAGCAGTTTCCTCGAGAATAATTCCATTCAAAGCAATATTTGATACACCAGCGTGTATTTCTTGCGACACGAATCCTGAATACCCCACCATAGATGCCGAGATAAAATAGGAACCAGCAGCGACGTCTTCGATCCGGAATTGACCAGCTTGATCGGTAACCGCTCCTTTCACTATTGTCGAGTCGAGGTTGAGTAGTAATACCGAAACAAGGGGGAGATCCTGTTGACCGTCCCCTATACTACCGGTTATAGAGATCTGACTGAAAGCAATGGTTGCGTACGTGACAGAAGTAAAGATGAGTAGGGCCCGTTTCATTAATCGTTAGTCCATGGCAAAGATGGATTCACAACGGAAGACACTGGTTCAACGGCTGTTTCAAAGACTTTAAACTTTTTTTTAAAGCTTATAGCCACGTTGAGTTGGATTGAAAAAAGTGGGAGTTCTGGAGAATCGACTTGAAATCAGGCCACAAGGAAATTATTTGAATCCTATTTCCCTGGCAATCTGCTGAAATTGTCTTTCGTCGTGGAGGTTGTAGAATTGAGGTTCAGTCATGAGCCACGGCATTTCCATATCGTGGGATTCGTATGCAGTCTGAAGCCACGAAAGGGCGGATTTTTTTTCTTCCAGAGCAGAATAAATTACGGCGATAAAAAATGCAATTGACCCACCCTCTTTGTTGGAGAGACGCTGTTTGAGTTCCTCAATTATTTGCAAAGCCTCTTTTCTGTCCCCTGATTTCGCGTATGCGGCTCCCATCCAACCAAGCATTCTGGGAAATCGGATATTTTCCAGTGCTATTGCCTTTCCGAAATAATAAATCGCGTCGTCGTACTGTTTTAACTGAAGCAATAGGAAGCCGTGCGAATCCATCGATGAATAATTGTTAAACATCTTCAGTCGCGATTTGGAAAATTCCAGTGCTTCATCTAGTCGATTATTATAGAAATATGACAAGATCATCCGGGAATTGGGATAGTATGGATCCTTGATATTTAGTCGCTCTGCGATAGTCATAGCCTCTTCATGCCGTTTCATGAAGTTGAGGAAGTCGGCATAAAGTGCCAGCGCATCAGGGTGGTCTGAAGTAATAGACTGCTTGTATTCCGATTCGGCTTTTTGAAAAGCCCAATCGCGATATAAGTGGAAGAAGCCCATGAGCATATGCGCCTCATCAAGGCCCGGATCCAATGACAATGCCTTGTCTATATAGGGTTTACCTTTATCCAGGGCCTCCAACGCACCAAGTTCAGCCCCAAAGATCGTAGCCAGGCCGATGTAGCTGTTAGCAAGAAAAGCATGCGCCCTGGCATAGCTGGGATCCAACGCAATCGCCTCAGTAAGAAGGTCGATAGCGTTGTGTATCCCTTTGTTCGTATAGGTCCTGTATTCGTAAACGCCTTTCAAATAGAGATCATACGCCTTTGGATTTTCGGTATCAGATTTTGAAAGTTTTGTTTTTTCTTCGGGAGATAGTGTTGCGTTAAGCTCGTTTGCTACCTGCTGCGCGATTTCCGTCTGGATGGCGAACACATCCTCAAGCTCACGATCATAGCTCTTGGCCCAAACCTGTTGTTCAGTCGCTCCGTCAACCAGGCGTACTTCGATTCTGACTTTGTTGTTGTTGCGTTGAATGCTGCCTTCCAGCAACGTGGCTACACCGAGTTCGCGGGCGATCTCGCTTGCAGGTTTGGCGCTTTCACGGTATTGCTCGACGGAAGTTCTTGAGATAACCCTGAACTCCTCGATCTGAGACAGTCCGGTTCGGATTGCTTCAATGACACCTTCGCTGAAATATTCATTTTGTTGGTCTTCGCTTAGGTTTTTAAATGGAAGGATGGCGATAGACTTGTCTCTGCCATCACCTGTAATTCTTCCACCGTCTTCATACTTAAAATAGAATATTCCGATAATAATGAATATTGAGAATACTGCGATCCATTTAACGTAGGACGTCGTTGAAGAATGTGATTCTCCGCTTACAGCTCTTATTGGAGTGGCGACCTTTGCCTCACCAGTGCTTTCAGCCATCTTATTTTTGACCTCCCCCGGCGGAAATCCATAGTATTCATTAAAGCATTTGTTGAAATAAGTAGCGCTTCCAAATCCAATTCTTTCAGACACTTCGGCGGCTGTCAGCTCCCCTCCTTTTAATAACTCCATGCCGAGTTGAAGGCGATACTCGCGAATGAACTGACTTACGGATTGGCCCGTCGCTGTAACGAGCTTACGGTGAAGTTGTGAACGGCTCATACCGATATTCCTGGCGAGTTCCTCGACACTGAATTGGTCGTTGGTCAGGTTATCGTCAACTTCTCTTCTAAGTTTTTGAAGCAACGCATTCTCCGCGACGTTTGTGGTTTCCATAGCGAATGATAAACGGCCTATGCGGTTAACACCTCAAAGTTAAAGTTTTCACAATGATTTTAAGTACCCGCTTTCGGGTAGTATATAATACTGCTAAACCCGTGCTAATCTCGTTGGTGCCTGGTACTGAAAGATATATGAATTGTTAGCAAGATGCGGCCTTTTCCCAGCCTAACCTTAATAAACTTCGGCTGCTGAGGAATTTTCTACACATGAAGCACTTTCAGAGGGAGAAGGTTAAGCGCTGGAAATATATTTTGCTGTGAGTCCCTGCCCGTGATGAAAGAAAAAATGAGTCCGAAAGATCTTTTCTCATTTGTTACAATGTATATCAAATAAAATCAAGATGCCTTTACTTTTTTCATTTTTTTCGAAGTCGAAATATTCATTGTCAATGTTGAAAAAGTATTTTTTCTTTCGAGGTTTATTCGTCCCCTCATACATTGATCCAAACTGAATGAGGGCGATTGATAGAAATTTTGTATGAATTTAGATTCTTTCCCTCACCTTTAGACTTAGTTGGTTGAAGGAGAAAAAACTTCTTCATTTTGTCCTCCAGTCCGTAGGTTCCCTGCTCATCCTGTGAGCAAAGGCTACGGTTGACACTAGCATTCTGTCACAACTCAAACAGTCAACTCTATTGCGAGATATTTCTACTGCTGTTATTGGCGTAGTTAAATACTTCCTGTGAGTGTGTGAAGTCTGTGTGTGCAATTAGATTTTTGACACCTAACTCAAATCGTCAAACACTTTACTGTCTCAAACAACTCAGCCGAAAAAGTCAATTTTCTGTAGAAGGCTTAAGTGGATCATATCGTTTACAATAAATCACAAGAATTTATGGTAAAGAAAAGAATTCTACTTAGTGCTACAATCTGCATCATTTTATTGATGTCGATTTGCAACGCTACAGCACAGCATCGGGACCCTGTCAAGGAAAGTTTGTTTTTTCAATTGCCAGAGTCCTCAACAAGAACGCCTGATCCCAACGCGACAAGCAATCCAACGCTGAGAGAGTTATCGTCAAGAGAATCTTCACTTGTCCCACAACGATCTCCCTATCGTTCCTACGACGGAACTGGTAACAACCTTAGTCTGGATAAAAAAGCTTGGGGCTCGGCAAACATACCGCTGCTACGGGAAATGCACGCAGTATACGGTCCCAATAATTCGTTAAATGGCGCTAGCCGTCCTTCTCCAAGGGCGGTGTCAAATCTGGTCGTTGACGAACCGGTCACCATATTCAACGCGCGCAATCTAAGCACCGTCGTTTATCTATGGGGACAGTTCCTCGACCATGATATTACGCTTACACCTACGGGTACAACTGAGTCAGTGCCGATTGCATTGCCTGCGGATGAGGAGTTGTTCACCGAGCCGATCTCGTTTTTCCGAAGTGCCGTTCATCCGGGGACAGGGATTACAAGCGTGCGTCAACAGACCAACCTTAACACGGCATGGATTGATGCTTCTACGGTCTATGGTTCTGACCCGCAACGTGCAAAGTGGTTGAGGACATTGAGAGGTGGGAAATTGAAAACCTCCGCAGGAAACCTGCTGCCCTGGAATACTACGACTGGTCAGCGTGATGCGCCAATAGATCCTAATGCGCCGTCGATGGCTAACGATGGGAACAAGACCATTAAAACCTTCGTCGCTGGAGACGTGCGCGCATCAGAGCATCCGGTACTTGCATCCTTCCACACTCTTTTTGTGAGAGAGCACAACCGTATTTGCAACATGCTTATCGCCCGGGGCCAACGCGACGACGAGTTGAACTATCAGGCAGCTCGCAAAATGGTGGGAGCACTCATCCAGAACATTACATATAGAGAATTTCTGCCTGCGATGGGTATAACGCTCAAACCTTATCGCGGGTACAACAGTAATGTCAGGCCGGACCTTACGAACATATTTGCTACTGCAGGTTTCCGTCTTGGACATTCAATGGTAGCGGACGAAGTCCTGCTGTTCGATAACAGATGTCAACCAATGGATCCCGAGGCATTGGAACTGGATGAATTATTCTGGAATCCTGAACTTCTGGTTACTCTTAAGCCCGAGGCGTTCCTCAAAGGCATTGCCGCCCATACGCAGTACGAGACCAACATCAAAATCAACGGCGTATTGCGGAACTTGCTCTTTGGTGATCCAGCCAGTCCCGTGCGCTTCGGCGTTGACCTCGCGAGCCTGAATATTCAGCGCGGACGCGATCACGGCTTACCGGACTATAACTCCGTAAGGAAGTTTTACACTGGAAGTTATGCGACTCGTTTTTCAGACGTCAACCGAAACGACACACTTTCCAGAAATCTTCGCTCGTTATACCGAAATATCAATAACGTAGATCTATGGACAGGTGTCCTTGCTGAAGACCTGATGCCAGGAACGTCTATCGGCCGGCTTGCACATGAGATACAACGCGTGCAGTTTGAAAAACTAAGAGACGGAGACTTTTATTATTTCGAACGCGATCCCTACTTACCATTGGATGTTCGCAATTCCGTAAGGGAAACACGACTTTCGGATATAATAAAGAGGAATACAGCGATAACCAACTTGCAGGCTAACATGTTTTTTGTAAGGGCCTGTCCCGGCTTCTCTCC
>DATHIE010000789.1:0-5111 GCA_035316905.1 Chryseolinea sp.
CCAGCCCAAGCCTTTCTTTCATCTCTTTAAGGGCAGGATTCTTTTCGAGGAGATATTCGAATTTATCCCGTGAAGTGTACATCATCTTTTTGTCTTCGGATTCTTTAAGCTCGCCAGCAACAAGTATTGAACTATTTTTTAGTTTTTCCCGAAGGAATGCCGTCAGCTCCGCTCTTACGTTATTTAACATGGTTTCCTGCACGGGGCTTAACAAATGAACGATTACCTTGTAATTGGTCAACTCGTAGGGCTGCGAGAGTAGTTGGTATTCCGCCTGAAATTTTCGGCGCTGCTCTGCGAATTCCAGCCAGGCCAGGTGCAGCTGGTCTAACGTGAACGTGTTTTTTTCTTCGGGTGAAGTCGCGGCTGCTTCTGACGTCTTTTCTTTCTTGGGTTCTACTTTTAGAAGATCTGTCAGCTTAACCGTTGTCCGAGGGGTGGACTTGGATGATGTCGGTGTAACAGGGGGCTTTATGGTTGCTGGTGGCAACTCCTGATCTTTGATTGCCTCGTCGCCAGTTGGTTTGAGTTCTTTTTCCGGCGGTGCGGCGATCGTCTCGTCCGTTACGCTAATTTTTTTTTTAACCCACCGGCCGGATGGTTCACCTGTTGGTTCAGTTGACCGAGTTGCATAACGGAACCGACATGGGCCATTTTCATAAGGGCAAGCTCCACCGAAAGGCGTTGGTTCTTGCTCATCTTGTAATTGATGTCGCAGAGGTTCGCGATGTTCAGCCAGGTAAGCAATAAGGAAGGAGGGGAGGCAGCAGCCTGTTGAGCATATTTTTTCTTCACACCGTCAGGTACTTCCATGAGGTTCACCGTTCTTGAGTCCTGTGATACCAACAGGTTGCGTAAGTGTTCACTGAGGCCTACGATAAAATTCTGTCCGTCGAATCCTTTTCGGAGAATTTCGTCGAGTAGCAACAACGGTTGAGTGTGATTTTCAGTCAGGAGCGCGTCCACTACCTGGAAGTAGTAGTCGTAATCCAGGATGTGAAGATTGCTTAAAGTGGATTTGTAGGTAATTCCATTTCCGGAAGAGTAAGTTACCATCAAGTCAAAAATCGAGAGCGCATCGCGAAGGGCTCCGTCTGATTTTTGAGATATGAGGTGAAGGGCTTCATCTTCTACGGGAATACCTTCACGCTGAGCGATCTTTTTCAGTTGCTTGGCGATGTCGCTGACCAGGATACGATTGAAATCAAAGATCTGACACCGCGATAATATCGTTGGAATTACCTTATGTTTTTCAGTTGTAGCCAGTATGAAGATGACATAAGACGGCGGCTCTTCAAGCGTTTTCAGGAACGCATTGAACGCAGCGCTGGTTAGCATGTGAACTTCATCGATGATGTACACTTTAAATTTCCCGAACTGAGGAGGATAGCGTACCTGGTCGATCAAGTTTCGTATGTCATCGACGGAGTTGTTGGATGCTGCATCCAGTTCAAAAATATTTAGCGAGTTAGTTTCGGCTTTTTCTTCGAAGCCGTTTATGAGACGGGCAACAATCCGCGCGCAGGTAGTTTTCCCCACGCCGCGAGGTCCGCAGAAAAGCAGAGCCTGGGCGAGTTTATTGTTGTCGATGGCATTCTTCAAGGTAGTAGTGATATGCTCCTGGCCCACTACCTCGTCAAACCCTGTAGGGCGATATTTTCGTGCCGATACAACAAAATTCTCCATCGCTGCAAGATAGAATTCAAACGACAATTAGCAATGAAGATTTTGCATGGAATGAAATCTTATCAGGATAATATTTATTAAAAAATAGCTAGCATCGCGACTGATTTGGAAGTTTGGATAAATTTGAAAAGCGCCTTTGGAAAGCGCCTTTCAAAGAATCTTGGAGTTAAGCGCCAAATGTAAACACTAAATACAACTTCCTCTACGTAAAATTCCTAGGCAGAAGCGACCTAGCGACTTCTCACATATTGAAATAAGTCAAATCATGCCTGATTAGGGTACGTAATTATTACGGATGAATCCTTAAAATAACGAGTCAATAGCTTGGGAACTCTTTTCATGCTTTCATGATAGGAAACAGTATAGGGCCTTGCTTGAACAGCAATAAACACATCATTCTGCTCAACTGTCTTATAGATCGTAAGCAAATCCGTCCAGCGATGAAAGGGGTGAAAGGTCACCTCCTGCGATTTAGTAGTGTTCAACATGATATCGTTGATTTGTTTATACGTGTGTTCCGTGCTGAAAATTACAATAGAAGCGCCGGCATTCCTGGAGAGCTGAAGCAAAGTATCTATTAGGTCTTTAAAGCCAGATTCTCTTTCAGCGTTTTCCGGAATAGCGACAATCATTCTCTTTGTGGTATTTAAAGGATACAAAATTCTACATATCAATACCTGAACATTTGCCGCACTCACAACCCTGTCCAGTATGGGACCGAAACTTTTGCCGAATGTGACTTTTCCATTCCAACCGACAATAACGTCTGTTATTTGCAGTTCGGTTATTACGCGCAAAATGCCGTTCCCTACGTTTAGATCTACACGGAATATCGGCTCTTTACTTTTCTCGATACCGCTATCTTTAAGAGCTCGCACCATTTTCGTTCTATACTGTGTAATTTTTTCTTCGGCGCTTTTTTTATTCGAAAGCACAAACAAGGGATAGATGGGCTGGGACGACTTAGCAGTTGCTATGTACAACGACAGATCAATCAATCTATCTACATTCTCCATGTTAGATATGGGAACCAGAATTCTTTCCTCCTTCACGGTACCTTGAGGAATCCTGTTTTCATCATCAATGGCTATTTGCCGGCCGGCTCGTTCCGAAATGAGGCTACTTCCCAGGCAAGAAACGAGTATCAGTAAAACGGTACCATTCAGCACATTTTCATCCAACAGTTTCAGATTATAGCCGATAATCACTACGGCAATAGTTGCTGCAGCGTGCGCACTGCTCATCCCCCAGATTAGCTTTCTTTCTGTTTTATTATATTTAAACAACTGTTGTGTCGCATAAGCTGCTAGCCATTTTCCGATAAATGAAATGACGATAATTAACAGCGCAACCAACAAGGCATCCGGTCCTTTCGTGAGCACCCTAAGGTCCACCAGCATTCCCACGCTGATCAGGAAGAATGGAATGAATATAGAATTTCCTATGAAATCGATTCTATTCATCAATGTTGATGTATTCGGAATCAATTGATTCAAGGCCAGACCTGCAAGGAAAGCACCGATGATAGGCTCGACACCGATTAGATGCGAAAGAAATCCGGCAAGGAAAACTATAGTTAGAACAAAAAGATACTGCGAATGCCCTTCACTTTCCATCGTTCTAAAAAACCATCTTCCCAGTCTTGGCACCCCCCATAGGATGATAAACACTAACAGGCCTAAGGATAAAAAAAGCTTTGCAAAGAAAAGAAGAGAGAGTTCATTTTCCTTGATATTTGTGATAACAGCAAGGATTAAAAGTACAGCCGCATCGGTAATGATAGTACCCCCAATCACCATAGCAACCGTTCGACTTTGTGTAATACCCAATTTACTGATGATAGGATAGGCAATAAGAGTATGCGTCGAGAACATACTTGCCAGCAACACCGAGGCAATGCCGCTGTAGTTGAGCACATAGTACGCGGCAAAAAAACCGATGCTAAATGGAAATAGGAATGTAAGGGCTCCAAAGATCAGGCTCTTGTTCTTATTTTTCTTGAAGTCATTCATGTCCATTTCCAATCCCGCCATGAACATAATATAGAGTAAGCCCACAGTGCCAAATAATATGATGCTAGTGTCCCTTTCCAGCACATGAAGGCCACGCGGTCCCAAAATGACGCCCGAAAGAATTAAGCCTACAATTCCAGGAATTTTAAACCTTGAAAAGATCAATGGTGTTAACAAAATAGCAAGCAGAACGATTGCAAATACCAGTACTGGGTTCGTAAATGGAAGTTCAAATTCTGTGAGGGCCATGCGTGATTATTTTTGAGAAATGACTAATTCCGTCTTTGAGAGTTTAAGACGCGCTTGTGACGTCATAGCCTTCCGAATTGCGACAGCATGTTAGGTGCGTCAATTGCGTGCCAAATAATAAAAGTGATAGCTATATCAACAACTGAAAAAGTCGCCTTCTACTCCGAAGGACAAAAACACTGGACTAAAAGACAGGAGCTTAATAAGTGGCAAGATCATGAAACGAAACGCACGAAGAAAAAACCTGTTGCAAAATAATTGGCTGGTAAAACGTAGTAACGAGCAATAAATGTCCTGATGAATTTTACGGGACTTCTGGGGAATCAGTTCCCCGGCTTACCAATGGCGAAAATGGGTGGGTTTTGATCGGTGAACGCAAAGTAAAAAAGTCGTGACATTTACATCCGTCCGTCTGTACGTCAGCGAAAGAGATTTAGAATCGCTATCGGAGCGTTATAGGTTAAAGCTTAAGCACAACAAACTTTGTTTAATCAAGACTAGAGGCTTGGACCCTATTTTAGAAATCAGGGAGATAGATATCGAAAGTCGCTCCATGGTTCGGCGCTCCTGTTGCTGTGATAAAGCCGGAATGATTTTCTACAATTCTTCGTGCAATGGCAAGTCCAATACCAGTTCCCTGGTATTCCTCTTTTGAGTAAAGGCGCTGGAATAATTCAAATATTCTATCGGCATACTGGGGCTCGAACCCAATACCATTGTCGGATATTGAAATGTGAACGTAATTTTTTTCAGGCGACAATCGTCCTGCTTCCAGGCGATCGTTGGTTTTTTGCAATTCGCCTCCGCTGGCAACTTCACTTTTAACAATAATATGAAGTGGTTTTCCCGGGATGGAAAATTTGAGGGAATTGGCTATAAGATTGTACATCATCTGATGGAACTGGAACGGGATTATTCGTGCCTCACCAAGATCCTTCGCATCCAGGGCTGCTTCTTTCTCATCAAAAACCTCCTGAAGATCGGCTCTCACTTGTTCCAAAACTTTACTGAGGTCTTTGATCACAAACTTTTTCTCCATGTTATCAGTACGGGAGTAAGAAAGCAAATCCTGAATGAGCGTTTGCATTCGAAGCGCTGCATCCTGTATCCGGTTAAAATAATCTTTTCCTTTTTCCGATAGTGAAACATATTCTCGTTCGAGCA
>DATHIE010000790.1:0-2990 GCA_035316905.1 Chryseolinea sp.
GTTCGTGACCAACGGCACCATCGCTCTGCAGCTTGCCATAAAAGCACTCGGGCTTAAAGGAAAGATCATCACAACACCTTTTTCATATGTGGCAACCACAAGTAGTATCGTCTGGGAAGGCTGTGAGCCCTTATTTGTGGACATCGATCGCGAAACGTGTAACATTGATCCAAGCAAGATTGAAGAAGCCATTACGCCGGATACCGTGGCAATACTCGCAACCCATGTCTATGGCAACCCCTGTGATGTTGAGTTGATCGATAAAATAGCACGAGCGAAAAACCTGAAGGTTATCTATGACGGAGCTCATGCTTTTGGAGTCAAGATAAAGGGTAAGTCCATCTTTGAATACGGAGACATCAGCACCTGCAGCTTTCATGCGACGAAATTATTTCATACTGTCGAAGGAGGAGCCATTATAACAAAAGATCCCGACCTTCTTAAAAAGATGGCGTACCTGCGAAACTTCGGTCATGATGGTCCCGAACGATTTGCCGAGCTGGGAATAAATGCCAAGAATTCTGAATTACACGCGGCAATGGGACTGGCAAACCTTAAATATGTCGACAAGATCATTGCAATACGAAAGGATTTATCGCTTCATTATGATCGTTTCCTGAAAACTTTTCAGGGCGTCAAGCAACGGATGGCTGATCATACGGAATACAATTACGCCTACTATCCTCTTATTTTTAATTCAGAAAAACTGTTGCTTGCGGTTCAGGAGACGTTGAATCAGAACTGGATACACCCACGCCGTTACTTCTTCCCGTCTTTGGAGGATCTGCCTTACGTTCATCCGCGTTCGAGATGTACAGTCACAGATGATATTTCAAAACGCGTGCTGTGCCTTCCACTTTTTGATACACTTACTTCTGAAGAGATTGATATGGTGTTCAGGATAATACTTAGGGTTCAGAATAATTAGCGATCGACGTGGAATTGGCCGCGATTGTTTTTAACCGCAAAAAAAACACGCAAAAGACGCAGAATAATGCGACAAGCCATATACGATATACCATATACCCTATTCCTTTTATTGCATCCTTTGGAATGAAAGATCACGAATATAAATCACGCTTTCTTTCATGAATCTTCACATCGCTCCAGATAATACATTTATCAATGCGTTCTATGGTAATCTTAAAGAGGTGTCCCTGCTCAATAACAATAGGATCGTTATTCGCTCTAATAACAAGGAACTCGAGGCAGTAAAACATGACATTCCGTTTGCTCCGTTGTATTCTAAAAAATTCAATTTGTTAGTAGGGGATACTTTTTCTTACGACAAAGTGTACGTTCACTACTTTACCCCGCTGTTGTACAGGTGGGTTGCATTAAACAAATTCAAAGAGCTCAATTGGTTGCCCTGGGGGGGTGATATTTACAACCTGCCTTCGCTCGATCATCTTTGCTATGAGCCGTTGACCTACATGCAATACATAAAAAAGAACAAGTCATTTGGGCAGATTCTCTACGAGTTAAAGGTTTTAATATTTAATTCTGCATTCAAAAAGCGTGCTTATTCAAAAGTTGCCAACATCATGACGTGGATGGAACAGGAATATCAGTTTGCTTTACATCACCTTCCCGTACAAGCAAAGCACAAGTTCTTCTTTTATGAGAATCAGTTTCCATATTCAGATCTCGATTCTATTCAAAGTTCAACGACGACACGTGATAGACTTTCGCTTATTATTGGCAATTCCGGTTCGCCCACCAATAATCACCTTGACACTGTCAGCTTTCTTGAAAAGCATAAAATAGGTGCGGATCTGATCGTCCCTGTATCCTACGGCGATAAAAACTATATTTCATTCCTCAAGAAAAGGCTCACTTATAAATACGGCGCGCTTGAGTTTGTTGACCGTTACATGCAGTTCCATGAATACATTCGATTTCTTGCCGACGCTGATGGTCTTGTTATGAACACCATCAGACCCCAAGGTTATGGGAACATTTTTATGATGCTTTATTTGAACAAGGCAGTTTTTTTTAACGAACGGAATATATCACTGCCCGACCTGACAAAGAACGGAATCAATTGTCTGTCATTTCAGGATATCGTTTCATTTGGACAGGAGACACCCCCTGAGAATAGGGGGGCAGTTGTAAATTTTCTTTCTCACGAACGTCTCCTCACGGAGTATCGTCAGCTTTTCTGCTAGTTTTTTTTTATTCAATTGTGTGTAGCTTAATAATTTCGGATTTATATTCAGAGATTATTCACTAAACGTTATACATTATGAAACCGATGGATTTTAGAAAATTGACCGTTGCATTGACGTTGTATTCAATGCTTTTACTCTGTTTAATTGGCTGCGAAAACGAATCGTATCAGCCGAATGCTACTGCAGATTTACAAGAGCCGGTAAGCTTGCAGAGGATTGATTTTATTGATGGGTATGAGGGCAGTTCAGGGGGAAGATCCAATCCCTCTACAGTTCTGTTTTCAGCTATGGATTGGAATAATGCCCCGTTAATTCAAACTGGCTATGGAACCGATTTAGGCGGAGCGAGTTATTCCTTTGGAAACACTATACCATCATCATCTCGAGTGGCCGCATCTGTTGTGGGTGACTTCAACGGAGATGGCGTTGATGAATATATCTTGGCACTCAATTCATCAAGTGGACCGAGTTTATATAAATTTAATGGTCCGGGTCCAGTTGGGTTACTGTGGAGTGGTGTCAAGTTCTATCAAGGAACAAATTTCTGGACTATTGCGGGTGTTGCCGCCGTTGATTTTGATGGCAATGGAGTGGACGAATTAATTACTGCTTTGAATTCATCAACAGGACCGGCACTTTACAAGGGAAATGCGACTTCTATTGGTACGTTAAAGATTTATCAAGGTCCGAGTTCGCTGTCAATTGTTGCAATTGCTGCCGGCGATTTCGCTGGTAATTCAAACGAAGAACTTATATCAGCGTTTAATTCTTCCGCCGGCGCCAGCCCATCACTTTATAGAAGTCAGGGATCAAATGTAG
>DATHIE010000791.1:0-3428 GCA_035316905.1 Chryseolinea sp.
GAGAGCGAGGTTCCTTTTGCCCCTGCGCGACCCGTTCTACCGATACGATGCACATAGGTCTCTGGCACATTAGGAAGTTCATAGTTGATCACATGCGAAAGGTCGTCTACATCTATGCCGCGTGCAGCGATGTCCGTTGCAACCAAAACACGCGTATGTTGTGACTTGAAATTCGCAAGAGCTCGTTGACGCGCTCCCTGTGACTTGTTGCCGTGTATTGCCTCCGCCCGGATTCCTGATTTTTTTAAATCATTGGCGATGCGGTCGGCGCCGTGTTTGGTGCGGGCGAATACCAGTGCCGTTATTATCGTCTTATCCTTTAAGACGTGTAACAAAAGTTTCTTCTTGTCTTTCTTTTCAACAAAAAAGACAGACTGATGAATAGTATTTGCTGTAGAGGATACAGGCGTAACTTCGACTCTTTCAGGATTAATGAGAATTGTCTGTGAGAGCTTTGCAATTTCGGAGGGCATTGTTGCTGAAAAAAGAATCGTTTGCCGCTTCACAGGGACACGCGAAATAATCTTTTTCACATCGTGGATGAAACCCATGTCGAGCATACGGTCGGCTTCATCCAACACTAACACTTTCAGATTTTGCAGTTTTACAAAGCGCTGATCCATCAGATCGAGCAGTCGGCCTGGGGTCGCAATAAGTATATCGACGCCGGCACGAAGCTTGTCTGTCTGCGCACGTTGAGGCACGCCTCCAAAAATAACGGTGTGACTTAAGCGGAGATATTTACCGTAGGCCTTGAAGCTTTCATCAATCTGAATGGCAAGTTCCCGCGTTGGTGTCAGGATCAAAGCTTTTATTCCATCAGGTCCTTTTACAAAAAGTTCGTCCTGGTGGAGTAATTGCAAAATGGGCAGGGCAAAAGCTGCGGTCTTGCCTGTTCCTGTTTGGGCACAGCCTAACAGATCGCGTCGTTGCAACAAGATTGGAATTGCCTGTTGTTGAATCGGTGTGGGTGTTGTATAACCTTCAGACTTCAGAGCCCGCGTGAGCGGCTCAATTAGACTTAATTTTTCGAATGGCATGTTTTGATCTTAATAATTGGCGGAGGCAGCATTGTTAATTTTGTAGACGCCTCTCGATTAATCTTGCACAGAAAGTGCGTTTTTTGTACAAATTGGAGGGTTGCAATGGACAAAGGTACGAGAATATCGGTAATATCCGCTCTGAGTTTTTCAACTACAGTTTATCTGGCTTCACTGGGTACCTGGGTGCCTAGGTACCTAGCTACCCAGGTACCTGGCTTCGGTGACTATCTAAGACTTTCGTTAATCGGCTCTTGTTTCATAAGGGCCTTACGTTTAGTCTCGTCTGGCTGCCACCGATATATCCATGAGAATCCAAGACGACCTGTATAGTAGTCCTTTGATTGATAGACCTTGTCCTTGAGCGCTTCATCCAAACTGATAAAGGAGTAACCGTTGTGTTTCAAACGTTTGATCAATTCACCCAAATAGTCTGTGTTCAACGGGCTGTCGTGACACAAGTAAATGTGTTTGATGTTTCTGCCGTATAACTCTTTGCAAATCCTTTCAAAATAATCAAATAGCTGCAGCGTATACGTTAAGTAAGATTCACCAATTTGTTTGGCCTTTTCAGCATCATTATTCCGTAACGCAACTTCGTAGCTGCTGTTAAATGCCCAATCTTCGCTTTCAATAGTAAAAGGCGCATTGACGTATCCCATTTCCTTTATATACGCTTTTACCTGATGGTGTGCGGCACTGTCATTGCCCATACTGTTATAGGGAAAACGAAAATATTTAGGATTCTTTTTGATCGTTTCCTTCGTGATGATTGCTCCCTTTTCAACATCCTCCTTAAATGCAGCGAGGTTGGTGTCAGAATAATTGAGGTGACTGTAGGAGTGATTGCCTGGCGTAATGTTTTTGTTTGTTAACCACTTGACAAGTCCCTGCCGGTTTTCCTTTTCAAACTCATTTAAATGGACATTTCTTTCATTGATAAAAATAGCGACGGGAAGTTTCAACTCGTTTATCTGATTCAGGAGGGGAGATGAAAAGGCGTGTTGTTTATAAACGTGTACATTGGGGATGTCATCAATCGTTATTGAAACTTCCTTATGTTGGGCGATTGCCGCTTGGGCAATAAAGCTCACTAATAACAAAATGATAAATCTGCTCACGGTTTTCCAGGTTCAAGTATGTAAAGATGAAAAAAAATATTTTGATCAGCTACTACGGTTCGCAACCGCGCTTACCAGAGAAATATGGTTTCAAGGAATGTTTTGATATAATAAGTGACTAGTGTAACAACAAATTAATTCTGCGTCAATCTTGATCGTGACCTTTCATCCATTTGATGATTAATGCAGGTCACAAAGGCCACGAAGAACCACGAAGTCCACCCCGATAATTATCGGGGCATTTCTCTGTGTGATGCGCCACCGCTATAGCTTTAGCGCACGCGGTCGTTGTGTAAACTTAGTGTCCATCGTGGCCCTTGCATTTTATTTCGCGGTCCACTCCAAATGCATCTCCCGCAGATCGTCGCGGACTTAAATACAGCAGAAAAAGTTTTCAGCGTAAATCTGCGCCTGCCCCGAGCTTACTCGGTGGTGCGTTCGATCAGCGAGTTCTGCGGGAAAGCAAGAAGCCCACAACGCATTTCTCTTTGCGATCTCCCGATAGCTATCGGGAGTGCAAAATTTAGTGTCCATGGTGACCCTGCATTTTATTTCGAGGTGTTACTCCAAATGCATGTTGCCAAATTTCCTTGTTTGAATACTAGGATTGATTCAATGCTTTAGCTAATGACTCAAGAGTTGTCGATTCCAATTCAACACGTTCGACCCTTCCCTCAGTAGTTTCCCATTTTATCAGCTTGATGCATCCTTCGGCGATTTCGATTCCTGTTATGTCGCCGTCATCAAAGCAACAACAGCCTGAGTTAAAGTATGATGGCTTTACGTCTTTGTAGAGGCTAGTGTCTTGTTGTCGCTGTGAACGCTCAAAGTGGGTGAATGATTCAAACACCGGCTGATGTGTATGACCCGTGATGAGCAACATTCCTTTTTGTTCTGAAGACCACTCATACATTACTTTATTGTGCTCCGTTTTTAGCGCGACGTTGTACGCTGGCGTATTTGGATTTAGGTGCAGATAGGCTTGCAACGGAGCCCATATCTTGGATATAAAGAATTTACTGAAAAGATTACCATCGCTCTGTTCATCGCCCTGGTGACCGTGAGTGCAGAATATAGAAAGTGTTTTGCCTGAAATTGATCCTTCAAGAATAATACCCTCGAGAGCGACTATATCGTCATTGTAAATTTCGTTAAGTTCTTTCGTTGCAAGCGGATTTATTTCCCATTCCAGGTCATGGTTGCCGAATATTTTAGTAAAGGCGTGACGGTTCACAAATTCTTTTTCTGCGAGAAAAGAATCCATGTT
>DATHIE010000792.1:0-15591 GCA_035316905.1 Chryseolinea sp.
GAATCAAAAGGTAAAGGGCATAAAGCTGGAAAAGTATCTTAAAGAAAATCTGAAGGAAAGGCTGCCTCGGTTGTCTTTTATTAAAGTAGATACAGAGGGTTACGATAAAACGGTGCTCGAATCTATTGCCGATTTGCTGGAATCCCAGAAACCCACGGTCGTTGCCGAATGTTTTGGAAAGTTAACCAAACAAGAACGGGGTGAATTGTATGATCTTCTTAGTTCGCGAGGATATATCATCCATCATTTTGATGATTTCGACGTCGCCACGGAAATTAAGAAGATAGACAGGGAGGAAATGAATAAGTGGAAACATTTTGATTTTCTGGCTGTCCACAAAGACAGAATCGCGTCCGTATCGCTTTGATTGCATTAACGCAGCTTGTAATTTTTATATTCACCCGGTCTCCAGCCCGTGAGCTTTTCGACAATCCTTTTAAGTTGATCCTTTGATTTGAACTTCTTTTTCGAAAGATCATAAGAAAATTTCCAGTTCATTGCGTCTATTCTTTTTCGCATTACTTCCGGATGCGTTCCTTTGAACGTCGTTAGTGCGTCGATGTTTGAATAGTCGAACTCGTCATCGGGCGCAACATTTTTCTCAATCCATTGATCAGAATGCCAATACTTGTTGAATGACTTTTGTTTTCCCTGCATGGCTTTCGGCTCCCTCACATATCCGTAGTGATAGATCTCAGCATCAATCAATTTTACGTTCAACTTCTCATCCGGTTTTTTTCTAAATCCCTGCGCATCCCGGTATGAAAAGATGTCTTTACGGTTCTTGACAACCCTAACCTCCCGCCTGTACCATCGATACGATTCACCCACATAATCATATGATCCATAAAAATGAAGATACCGGAAGAGCAGCCCTTCCACATCCGGATCGTCACCGTATTTTGTCATGGCTTCTTTTACCACGTTCAAGTATTTTTCATGAAGGCATTCATCGCCCTGGATATAAAACGCCCAGTCGGAATCAGGTGATATTGCATTAAAAGCTTTATCAGTTTCAACGGCCAGTACTCTACCTCCTTCGCGAAGGGTATCGTCCCAGGTGGTCTCGATAATCTTAATCTTGGGGGACTTAATATTCTGTATCAGCTGAAGGGTCTCATCTTCAGAATTACCAACGGCAACCACTACTTCATCGCAAATGGGAAGGATGGATTTAATCGCCTCAACTACAGGATAGTCGTACTTGATCGCATTCCTGACAAAAGTAAAACCGGATACCTTCATGATTCTTATTCCTTCGACTTTTGCTTGGTTCTGCGATTGAGCTCCAATAGTTTCGCATATTTATAAAACACACCGTTAGCATTGGACACCGAGATGACAAGTCCTTCATATCCATCCCAGATACCACGTTTCAAAATGTAGCTCTTAAAAAACGATGCCAATGTCTTATAGAAAATCTTGAATGTGGTAACCTTCTTTTTGTGCGCATTTGCCTGGGCAAACAGATCCGCGTATTGACCCTGCATCTTTGAAATCAGTTGACTCGCATTGTCATAAGCTTCATGCAGAATGTCTCCATCCAGGTTAATTACCGTAGAATCATTATCCATTCTGACTACTTCGTGTACCAGATCGCCGTGCCAGGACCCACGTCTTCTGTCGAACAAGCGGATTTTCCTATCAGGATACCATCCGCAGGAGCGAATCCACTTACCGGCATAACTATTCAATCTGCTGATAGCATATCCATCGGCAGTCCAATTTGATTTTGCTTTAGCAACAGATGCCAGTAACTCGGGTGATAAATATTCATCCGCATCAAGTGACAGTATGTAATCGTATTTCGCCTGCTGAACGGCAAAATTCTTTTGAGCAGTGTATCCCTCAAAACGGCGTTCAATTACTTTGGATCCATCAGCGATTGCGATAGCTTTCGTTTGATCTGTCGAGAAAGAATCAACAATCAGTATTTCATCAGCTACCTTCTTAACGGAAGCCATACATCTGGCGATCTTTTTCTCTTCGTTGTAGGTAATTATGACGACACTGAGTTGGGGCATTTCCTCTGCAAAATAAATCCCAAATTACGAATAAAACGTTAATCGTTATCCGCCCGCCGCGTAGGAGGTTAATGGCCACTAAGTCAAATGTGTTTGTGTCGCGTAGAAATATTCCTCAGGTCGGAACAAGTTCTTTTGCGGTGAAAAAGTCGAGGCGCCGTCGGAAGGTCCGTTATTTCGGAGGTGAAAATAAGTTGCAAGAAAATTGGATTAACCTCCTTCTCTTTTATAGCAAGTTTTTTTGATCACGCCGTTTAGTTGCCAAATGATTTAAGCCAGTGTTATTCTTTTGTAAAGGATACCACTAATGTGAGATATGAAATCAATTTCTTACCCCCTGAAAATAGGGTTTTTGATTTCAGCGTGTAAATAGCTCCTTCTTTTTTTGCACTTGGTATGCATGAGACTTACATTTAATTGTTTTGTTCTAGAACATAAAGCTGTTGTTTGTGGGCCCGTTATAATCACGCTCGAATGCATCGCATTCTACGTGGGGATTTTGAATTCCCAAAAGTTTATTCAAAAATTTAAAACGTTATCATTTATGAAAGACAAAACAAAAAAAATCCAATTAGCGTTATTTGCCGTTTTGGTGCTCATTGCGCAATCATGCTCTGATGATGAACACGTCATCACCCGCCCTCAGTCAGCAGAGATTAAAGTGGTGGGTAACCGGTTAAGCTTCCCAAGTTCGAAGTCCTATTTCGAAACAATATTAAAAGTCAGGTATATGACGCCTGATGAATTTTCTGAATTCAGTAAGAAATATCGGTTTGCCTCTTTGCACTCTTTGGGTGATAATGTCAGTTCGGAAATCGAAGGTCTGAAGACGCTGTCACCAGCTTACCAGGTAATATTAAACGCAAATGGCGAAGTGCTGATAGGAGATACAATAGTGTGGTATGCTCCCAATAATATCAAGCATTTGGTTCCAAATCGAGACGAGGAGGAGCTTTCAAAAATTAGAACAGGATTAGCCCGTGGCAAAATCACTGAGAGATATTCTCAAACACTGGTATCGAAAAAGGAATTGGAAGTGCCTGAAGGGAGATTTATTTGGGCAAATCCAGGCCACAATGCGAGTGACCGCCCTTACCTGCACGAGTTCTATATCACCGGCAATTCTAAGAAATTTAGATATGAGAGTCAACTTTGGAATGCGATCGATGGCAATTGGTATCGCCTGGACCTGGTGGTCAAACTTGAGTGGAGAGGAGCTGACAGATGGAAAGAGGCCCTTGAAAGCCGTTATGTTTTTGTCAATGTCACCGGCTCGGCATTTTTATATCAAGGAAACAACTCGAACACCTATGTTTCTGTTTACGTTAATCAAGTCCAGTCCGGCCATTTATGGCTTTCTTTGAAAGATGTTTATCGGTCAGGTGGTACCCCTTATTGGGATATTGTTCTCAACGGTTCCATTAATCAAGAGATTACAACCGACCCTAGTACTGCTTGGCATATGGCAGGTCCGCTTTGGTAAATGGAACAGAAATTAAAAGAAGCGGTCTTTTAGAAAGATAGAATAGCAGCGATCGGTAAGAAGCCCGGGAATGGATGGTTTGATCTCTGCGCGATGTGGTGATTTTCTAATGTACTCTTTATACTATATGATTTGATTATACTTTTGGAGCAGGCTAGAACGCGTGCTCCAAAAGTTTGCAAAAGGCGTCCGTTTCGTCTGCCGTCCCTTTCAACCCACTCTCACACTCACGAATAACGGATAACCGGCCTACGGAAAGGCTTCGGCAGGCGAAGCGATTAACGATTAACGGCCATCGCCACACCAAAAGACTTCACCATATTAATGAACTCCACTCTATACCCTTCAGTGTCCTCGCCCTTGGACCGCTGTGCCATTTGCACCACCTCATCATAGGTGAAATTCTTAACATACTCAGAATCTCTTAATAACATTCCGAACGCAGCCACCGATGCCGACCATCTGAAGTTTTCTGATGTCTTCGCTAGCGGGGTGTTGTTATCCATCAATGGATGAACAATAAGCTTGCTCACTTCTTCGTCGGGTCTTTTGTAACGAAGTTTGATGGTCATCAATTCATCAGATCTTGCGGCAGACGGTTCGACCTTTGTGGTTTGATATTTCAGATCGTCGATCTTTAAGAATTCGCTGTCGACGCCGACGGGAATGATCTCATACAAGGCAGTGACCGTGTGGCCTGAACCGAGCTCTCCCGCATCTTTTTTGTCGTTGTTAAAGTCTTCACTCTTTAACATCCTGTTCTCATAACCGATCAATCGATAAGCTTTTACTTTGGCGGGGTTGAACTCTATCTGCAGCTTTACATCCTTCGCTATGGTAAATAACGTTCCTCCAAACTCATTTACCAGTACCTTGCGTGACTCGGAGATGTTGTCGATGTAGGCATAGTTTCCGTTCCCTTTATCGGCAAGTATTTCCATTTTGGAATCCTTATAGTTGCCCATTCCAAATCCCAACACGGTGAGAAAGATGCCATCCTTTCTTTTTATTTCGATCAATCGTTCCATTGAAGCGTTGCTCGACTCACCTACGTTGAAGTCGCCGTCGGTTGCCAGTATCACGCGGTTGTTTCCATTTTTTACGAAATGTTCTTTCGCGACAGCGTAGGCCAGGTTGATGCCGGCTCCTCCAGCTGTAGATCCTCCTGCCTCAAGACGATCGAGTGCTGCGTTGATTGTTCTTTTCTCATCACCAGGTGTTGGTTCAAGTACAAGTCCGGCTGCTCCTGCATATACAACTATCGCGACGTGATCCTGAGGACGAAGCTGTTCAACAAGCATTTTGAATGATGTTTTTAAAAGCGGAAGTTTATTGGGATCATTCATCGAACCCGATACGTCGATCAGGAACACAAGATTAGATGGTGGCAGCTTTTCTGTACTTATCTTTTTGCCTTGAAGTCCAATGTGAACAAGTTTGTGTTTGTTGTTCCATGGCGCTTGTGATATTTCAGTTGTCACGGAAAATGGATGGTCATCTTTCGGTTGTTCGTACTGATAGTCGAAGTAGTTTACCATCTCTTCTATTCGTACGGCATCTTTAGGAGGACGTTGTCCATTGTTTATAAAGCGACGTA
The DNA here is from genome assembly GCA_035316905.1 of Chryseolinea sp. Taxonomy (GTDB): domain Bacteria; phylum Bacteroidota; class Bacteroidia; order Cytophagales; family Cyclobacteriaceae; genus Chryseolinea. The sequence goes on from DATHIE010000792.1 coordinate 5,105, forward strand.
CATTACTATAAGAAGCTGCATCGACGTCAATTGAAAAAGTTGAAAGAGGATTTTTTAATGCATCGTGAAAGATATTTTCATTGATCGCGTCGTATTCCTCTGTGTTATGCGGCTGGTAATATTCATCAGAGACCGGACCACTCTGATATATTTCGACACCTGCGACGCGACCTTCAAGTGCCTTCTTCGGTGACGAATATCCGACCACAACATCTTCCAACTCCTTCGATTCAACGGTCATCACAATGTTGATCACATTGCTTGTTCCAATTTTCAATTCACGGGTAACATAACCGATGAAGGCAAATGTCAACGTCCCACCGGAAGAGGGAACAGTGATACTGTACTTACCCTGTGCATCGGTAACGGCATTGTTGGATGTTCCTTTCAAGGTTACATTGGCGCCCGGCAGAGAAAGTCCGTCATCCGCGCTTGTCACGGTTCCTGTAATAGTTCGGCTTTGCGGAGACGTGAATCCAAATGAAAGCATTAGGATGGCGGCAAGAATCCAGATTGATTTTTTCATGGCGAAAATTTTATTTAACTCATAGATGCTGCATCCGGATCATTTCCATAAATCGGCTAAAAATTTTTTTACTATTTTTCAAGAATGCTGTCCCCGGAAAAATATAAGGAGTTATCTGACCAGGAGCTGATTCTGCGCTATAAGGAATCCGGAGAGCTTGCCGTTGTGGGCGAGTTGTATAGCCGCTATATGAGGCTTGTATTTGGAGTTTGTCTCAAATACCTGAAGGATCGTGAGGAAAGCCGGGACGCTGTGATGCAGATCTTTGAAAAACTGGTATCCAGCCTGCGTGAACACGACGTAACTCATTTCAAGAGCTGGCTTTACGCCTCGTCCAGAAATCATTGCCTGATGTATCTGAGGGCCCGAAAGGGTAAGAATTTTGAAGAAATTACGGATGCTTTTATGGAAACCGGCACCGATTTGCATCTGGAAGACGGAGCTGAAATGGAGTCAAATCTCAGTAAATTAGAGAATTGCATCGAACAGCTTGTTGCGGAACAGAAGACCTGCATACGGTTGTTTTACATACAACAGAAATGTTATAAAGAGATCGTGACACTAACTGGATTTGATGACAATAAGGTAAAAAGCTGCATTCAGAATGGAAAACGCAATCTGAAGATATGTATGGACCAAAATGGCTGACCTAAACGACGATATCAAGAAATACCTGAGTGGAGAGCTTACTCCTGCGGAGATGCATGCGCTCGAGAAGAAGGCATTAGACGATCCTTTTCTCGAGGATGCACTTGAAGGTGCGACACAACTTGAGTCTAATGCGTATGAGTCTGACCTAAGGAATTTAGACACAGCCCTGACCGAGCGTGTTTCCAGGAAATCAGGCAAAGTCATACCGTTATGGGTTTGGCCGGCGAGAATTGCAGCAGGTCTTATCCTCGTTGCACTCTCAACTTTTGTTATCGTGAAATTAACAGGCAACAAAACAGAGCATGACCTTGCCCTGAAGGAAGAGGCTCCCATTCCGCCAAAGGACATTGGAAACGAAGTCGCTGCGAGTGATTCAGCTGGGATAAATGCCGACGTTGCCACAGAACCAATAGCGGATGCTGCACACCCGCATAGGCCTGCGCCTTCAGAAGCAAAGAGAAATTCAGAAACTGACGAATCAAAACCAACTGGCGGTGCTGCTGGCCCCACTACTGCCACGGCTAATGCCGACGAAAATCTTCAAGCGGAAAAGGCAAAAGCCAATGAACTCGCCCAGGCAACGGAGGTGGTAGCTGAAGAGCAACCTGTTCAAAATGCACCCGCCGACGCTGAGAAGGAACTGGCCTTTAAAAAGGAATCAGAAGGAATTAATAATGACGATCGTGATCAAAAGCAGGGTGTCGCAGCCGTTGCACCGGAATCAAGAGCAAAGAGTGCCGTTGCCATTTCAAAGGTGATTCGTGGTCGTGTTGAATCCGTGGACGGCGTTGCGTTGCCAGGCGTAAACGTTATGATCAAAAATACCAATATCGGTACCGTTACGGATGGATCAGGAAACTATCGGCTCTCGGTTGCAGAAAACGATCCAAACCTGGTGTTCACATTCATAGGTTTCACCAGTACAGAAGTAGACGCAGGTGAAAAGACCCAAGTCAACGTACAGATGGATGAAGATGTCTCACAGCTCAGCGAGGTCGTTGTGGTAGGTTATGGTGCTGAAAACAAATCAGACGAGGCCCCTGAAACACTGGAGTTCGCTAATCCTTCCGGAGGACGTCGTGCGTTCAAACAATACCTGGAAAAGAACATTCAGTATCCTGAACAGGCATTGGCGGAAAATATTGAAGGAAAGGTCACTATTCAATTCACTGTGGAAACATCTGGTCAAATTTCTGATTTCAAGGTGTTAAAAGGTATTGGCCATGGCTGCGAAGAAGAAGTAATCAGGCTTGTAAAGCAAGGTCCCAAATGGAATCCGACAAAGAGAAACACTGAGTCCCTACGCGACAAGGTGAAGGTGCGGATGAGATTTACATTGCCTAAAAAATAGTACCTTGAATGAAAGTCCCCAAATGTTCGGACGGGCAAAAATTATTCTAATCATCATTCTTCTCATAACGGTTTGCGTAACTGCTTACGTTATCGTTATCGTAATTCCCACACAACTAGCACAAAAAAGCTACGATGGCGCCAAACAGATTGGGCAGGATATTTCAGAAGCCTTTCAGTTTACACCAGAGATCACCGTCAACAATACAGTCGTGCTTCAGCAGCAAACACCAATCCTCGAGTTAGCCACATTGTCCCAAAATTTTCAGCATGAGTATGATTGGACCAACACGCGTTTTGGCAGTACAAAAAAGATTAACATTAAGGGCAGCTTCAAAGCAAAGGCCGGCTTCGATCTGAACAAAAGGTTTGCTCTTGAGATCACCGATAACAAGGCGACGGTCTTCTTGCCGAAACCTCAGCTGTTGTCCATTGAATCATTGAACGACATAAAATTTACAGACGAGGACGGCTACTGGAACTGGGTGAATATGGAGGATCGTACCAAGGCCATCAATGCATTCACCACCGATGCCAAAAAATACGCGCAGCAGGCAGAGTTTGTTATGAAAGCCCAGCAAGCGATGGAAGACAAACTAAGGGAGATCCTGAAGCTTCACGGAAAGGAGATGGAGATATATTATTCGGAAGGCGAGAGGATACGTTATCCGGAAAGCGTTCCAGTCAAATAGATCATGGCGCCAGGTACCTGGCTACCTAGGTACCTAGGCACCCAGGTAGCTAGCTAGATAACGATTATAAACTCTGTTCCTTTTCCAACTTCGCTCTTTAATTGAATGTCTGCCTGGTGAAGGTGCAGTATTTGTTTCGTCAACGCCAGGCCTATGCCTGAGCCATTCTTTCTTGTTGTGAAAAACGGAATGAATATTTTTTCCATAGTTGCTTCGTCCATTCCTTCTCCGTTATCGACAATGTGAATATTAACCGATCCCTTCTGCATTGCGGTTGTATAGATATCAACTATTGGTACCTCCCGACTGCGAGTCGCTTCGAAGGCATTTAGCAAGAGGTTTATGAATACGTGCTCCATCAATACGGGATCTGCCACCATTTCTACATTTATATTGGAGATCGTAAGTATCACATTGTTTTCTGCAATTTTAGGGGCCAGTAGAATTCGGACGCGGTCAAGGATTTCGTTGAGGCTTACTTTCTTAAGCGACGGCTTCGGAACGTGTGTCAGCTTGCGATAGGTCTGCGTGAAATTGAAAAGGCCCTCACTCCTCACCTTAATAGCTTCAAGTCCCTTTTCCAATGAATCGAACAATGATGTATCGGCATCTGACAAGATTTGTTGATTTTGCCTGACCAGTTTGTGAAGGGTGTCTCCTAACGAAGATATTGGCGAAACTGAATTCATTATCTCGTGACTAAGTACCCTGATAAGTTTTTGCCAGGATTCCATTTCACGCACATCCAACTCATTTTTTATATTCTGCATTGAAATGAGTTTGAAATAGCGACCATCGAGTTTGAATTCGGATGCATGAACAGAAAGCTGCAACAATTCATTGTCGATGTTAACCTTAACCAGCCGCGTTTCCCCGGCATGTATTTCGCGAATGGTTTTTGTCAACGATGCATCAACCGATTCAAGCATCTTTAGACTGGTCACCATGTTCCTTTTCAACAAGTCCCGCAATGCCTGATTAACGAGATGTACTTTTTCATCGGCATCGACACTGAGGATACTTACGCGGACATGCTCCACAAGCATCTCCAGATATTTGTGCTGTATTTCTTTCTCCGCACTTATCTTCTTGAACATTTCGGAAATGTTGTTGAACGTTTCATACAGGGCATCAAGATTTTTTCCACGGCCTGTAATTTCATAGTGTGTGGTAAAGTCGCGTTGAAGAAGAGTTCGCATAAAACCCGTTACATCACGATTCGATCGATCTGTATACCACATCAGCTCGACGATTGAAATAATCGCCGCGACGGTTACATATACTGATCGCAGGTATAGCTCATGGACGATACACCACGACAGAACTGTTATGATAGCAGTGAGGATAACCACCCGAAGAATAAGCTGCAACCTGAAATTTCTAAATGCCATACGCTTCTATTCTACGGTACAATGCTCCTCTGGACAATCCGAGCTCTTCTGCCGCATGACTGATATTCCCTTTGTGCTTGGCAATTGTCTTGCGGATAGCCCACTCTTCAAGTTCTTCCAGGTTGAGGTTATCAAAGTCTAATCCTTCTGAATGGCTGGGTAAGAACGTTCCGAAATCTTCAATTGAAAGTACTTCTCCCTCGCTCATAATCACTGCCCGTTCGATGGCGTGCTGTAGTTCTCTGATGTTGCCTGGCCACCTGTATTTCTGCAACTGCTCAACGACTGACTGCGGAAGTTCCAAAAATGGCTTCTGATATTTATGACGGAATTTATCAGTGTAGTAATTGGCGAGCGCGGGAATATCATCCGCGCGGTCGTGAAGTGACGGTATCGTTAGCTCAACGGTATTTATCCTGTATAACAGATCCTCCCTGAATGTTCCTTCATCAACCATTTTACGAAGGTCGCGGTTGGTTGCACTTATCACCCGCACATCGAGATCAATTGGTTCATTAGATCCAAGCCGTACAATTTTTTTATGCTGAAGCACGGTCAACAGCTTTGCCTGTAACGCGAGGGAAAGATTGCCGATCTCGTCAAGGAAAATTGTTCCTCCTGCCGCAGCTTCAAACCGTCCGATGCGATCCTCTTTCGCGTCGGTGAATGCACCTTTCTTATGACCGAAAAGTTCGCTTTCAAATAACGTCTCGCTTAACGATCCAAGATCTACGGACATGAAGATACCGTCCGCCCGTTTTGACTGCCGGTGTAATTCACGTGCTATCACTTCCTTTCCGGTACCATTTTGTCCGTTTATTAAGACCTCGGCTTCGGTTGGAGCCACCTTCTCAATAGTTTTTCTTATGAGCGACATAACGTCGGACTCGCCAATCATTGGATCGGTTTGCTGGTTCAACGCCGACACCAACGATCTTTGCTGTGACTTCAACGTCTTTACCTTTTTCTTTTCCTGGCTGACGGTGTTAGCAGTTTTTACAGTTGTTATTAGTTTTTCATTTTGCCAGGGTTTGACGATGAAGTCAAGCGCGCCTTCACGGATGGATTCGACGGCGATGGAGATGTCAGCGAATGCGGTCATCAGGATCACCTGAGTTTCGGGCGATAGCGTGAGTACTTTTTTCAGCCAAAACATTCCCTGATTTCCCGTTGTGTCGCCCAGTCTGAAGTTCATGTCCAGTAACACAACGTCGATATCGTTTCGATCGAGCATGAAAGGAATTCGCTCGGGATTGTTCGCCGTTAGTACGCTCTTAAAATGTGGTTCAAGCAAAAGTTTTATGGACAAGAGAACCAGTTCATCGTCGTCGACGATAAGAATATGCCCTGATTTGGTCATAGTCAATATTATGCTCTAAGGTATTGAGGGATTGGCGAATTATTGCAAAAAAGTGCCCATGAATGGACAGTGGCATTTTTACAAATGGGCAGTTTCCGGTGTAAAACCGAAAATAACCTGAAAACCAACGTGGAAATGGGCAATTTAGATGCGGCACGGTGATGGTAATGAGGAATGAGGAATAAACATTTCAAGGCTAAACAGGGCGAGTGAAAGAGTAAGGAATGTCGCAGCAGAGTCTCTTGGGCTTCCCAAGGACTCTGCTCATTAGTATGCGGATGGCTTCCGTTTTCATTTTAACTGAAGAAGAAGAATCAACCAACTTTCGCAAAGTCCCTGAGACAGGAGACTCTGCGACGACACCAACGTAAGATCTTTAATGATAAAAATATGTTCGAGCATAACCTACTGCTGATATACCGGAACTTCAAACGATTCAAAAGTTCATTCTTTATCAACCTCATCGGGTTGTCTACGGGATTGGCGTGTACGCTGTTAATCTATCTATGGGTGGATGATGAGTTCAAGGTAGATAAATTTCATGCGAATGACAGCCGACTGTACCAGTTGATGGAATACCAACAGAACGCTGCTAATAATGTACGAGTCACGAACTCAACGCCAGGGCTGCTTGCCGAAGAACTTGCAGGTAACATGCCAGAAGTAGAATATTCAGCAGTGGTCACGCCTTTCTACTGGTTCGACCAATCGTCGCTATCAATCGGCGATAAAAGAATTGAGGCGGGTGGTATTTATGCGAGCCAAAGCTTTTTTAACATCTTCTCTTTCGGCCTGACCGACGGTGATGCTAGTAACGTATTAGCAGACAAAAACTCTATCGTTATCTCCGAATCAACGGCGTTGGCATTGTTTAATACGACGGAAAATGTCATTGGAAAAACTGTAGAGTTTCAACACGAGAAGGAATACATCGTTTCCGGCATCTTTAAAGGAACACCGTCAAACTCTACACAACAATTCGACTTCGTCTTGTCGTTCGAGGTCTTTAAGGAAATGGCACCAGGTGTACTGAATTGGGGAAATTCCGGCCCAATGACATTTGTTTTATTAAAAGAAGGTTCAGATCCAATACTCTTCAATGATAAGATAAAAGGTATAATAGGCACCAAGGTCCAGGAAAAACACAGAACGCTATTCGCAGATAGATATTCCGATCTTTATCTCCACGGCGAGTTTGATAATGGTGTTCGAGCAGGCGGAAGGATTGAATACGTTGTTATGTTTTCACTGATCGCTATATTCATTCTTATTGTAGCGTGCATCAACTTCATGAACCTTTCAACAGCAAAGGCTTCGAGACGGATAAAAGAAGTTGGGATCAAAAAGGCGATGGGCGCAAACCGGCGATCACTTATTGCTCAATATATGGGTGAGTCACTCTTCATGAGCATGTTGTCCTTGTTTGTCGCTGTCCTTTTAGTTGACCTGCTTTTGCCACAGTTCAACGGGATTACAGGCAAACAGCTCGCCCTTAAACTTGAACCTGGCATCATCCTGTCGTTCACCTCGATCGCATTAATAACAGGAGTCATCGCCGGAAGTTATCCCGCTCTCTATCTTTCGGCATTCAACCCAGCCGTCGTGCTTAAGGGAAAACTAAACACTTCTCTCGGCGAGCTGTGGGCAAGAAAAGGGTTAGTAATATTTCAGTTCACCATATCGGTGATATTTATCGTTTCTGTTCTGGTTGTTTACAAACAGATTCAATACCTGCAGACGAAAAACCTCGGTTATGACAAAGAGAACATTATACACTTCGAAATGGAAGGACGAATCAGTAAGAGCAGGGAAGCATTTCTTACAGAATTGAGAAAACTGCCTGGCGTCGTAGGTGCATCAACTGTCGCACAAAGCATGGTGGGCGGAGGGAATACAACAACCGTTGATTGGGAAGGGAAAGATCCTGACGATCGAACACCTTTTGCGTTCAGGCCGGTAAATTATGATGCGATCGAAATGCTCGGAGTGAGTATTATCGACGGCAAATCATTTTCACGCGAAGGGCAGGATAGCATGAAGGTCATCTTTAACGAAGCCGGCATTGAAGCGATGGGCATGAAGGATCCCGTGGGAAAGACGGTCACCTTTGGAGGGCTCAAAGTGGATGTCATCGGCGTTGTTAAAAATTTCCATTTCGAATCCCTTCGAACCAGTGTCAATCCTATGTTTTTTATTCTTGCCCCGCAATACACGCAGAAGGTCATGGTAAAGATTGTCGCTGGAAAGGAAAACGAGACCATCGAACGCATTCAAAATTTCTACCAGCAGTTCAACCCGGGGTTTGCCTTCGACTATCGGTTCCTGGATCTGGATTATCAGGAACAGTATAATACAGAGCAGCGGGTGGCAAAATTGTCCAAGTATTTCGCCGGGTTAGCTATTCTGATTTCATGCCTAGGATTATTTGGGCTTGCTGCATTCACGGCTGAGCGCAGGCTTAAGGAGATCGGCATCAGAAAGGTATTGGGAGCAAGTGAATTGAAGATCATATACTTGCTCTCAGCTGACTTCACAAAGATTGTGTTCGTTGCAATTGTTGTCGCTCTCCCTATAAGTTATTTCCTCACGAAAGATTGGCTTAGCGACTTTGCATACAAAATATCGCTTGCATGGTGGTACTTTGTTATTGCTGGTGGCATTGCGCTGCTAATATCATGGATAACTGTGGGAATGCAGGCTCTTAAAGCTTCACGAGTAAATCCAGTTCAATGCCTGAAAGATGAATGAGGAATCAATGAGGAATGATGGATGAGGAATGAGGAGTGTGTAGGTGTAAAGGGTTCAATCTCCGTGATCGTTACTAGTCCTGATGCGGCCAGATGATCGTAAAATAGCTCGAAGTATTTTGCAAAGCTCTTCGCATGCATTGAATAGTGAATAAAATGATTTCTGATCTAAGTAAGTTGATTGAAACAAGAGCCTCAACCAATAACATGTTTCACGAGCTTCTTTATACGCAATTGAGATCTTCGCAGAGAACTCCGCTTTTGAAATGGAGGCATCTGCTTCTTCTATATTGGCCCCAATGGCGGTCCCGCTACGTAATACCTGCTTGGACAGAACAAATTCTTTCTTATCCCTTGAAAGAGTTTTGTATGCTTCGACTATGCTCAAAGCAAAATCGTAACTTTTTTCCTACACAACGTTTTTTTTCATATGGATTAACCCTGAATAAAAATACGCAACATCGAAGATTCCTCATTCTTCATTCTTCATTCCTCATTAATATATTTCGTATCAAAATATAATCCGGTAAATACATATTATGCTCAAACACAACCTGCTCCTTTTATACAGAGGTTTCAAGCGTTTTAGAACAACCTTCCTCATTAACCTCATCGGACTTTCCACAGGACTGACCTGTGTTCTCATGATCTATTTATGGGTAAAGGACGAGTTGGAAATGGACAAGTTCCATGAAAAAGAGAAGCGGCTTTACCGGGTTATGGTAAACAATCCAAACAGTGAAGAAATTGAGACCTCTCCTTCCACACAAGCAATCCTGGCGGAAGCGCTCAAAGAAGAGGTGCCTGAAGTAGAAAATGCTGTTGCCTCCACAGGCGCAGCTGTTGATTTGACAATGACATTTGGCGATCGACACATCCCTGTTAGCTGCTTTTTTTCTGACAAGGATTTCTTTACCATTTTTTCGTTTGATCTCGTTCAGGGCAATCCGACCCAGGTCTTACAGGACAAAAAAGGTATAGCAATTTCCGAGTCAACTGCTATAGCGCTTTTTGGTTCCGTCGATAATGCTGTCGGAAAAATTATTGAATGGCAGTTCCCTTACGGTAAAGATGAAGTTTTTATTGCCGGCGTGTTCAAGGATATTTCCGCCAATTCATCCATGAAGTTTGACGCTGTGTTGTCATTTGAGATCTACAAAGATCTTGTTGGAAAGGAAAGTCTTCATTGGGGAAACTTCGGCAGTAGCACCTTTATTGTCCTGAAGGAAGGCAATGACGTCGCGACCGTAAACAAAAAAATAAAGGATTTTATAAAACGAAAAGCAGCCGACGTCAAGGTTACATTGTTTCTCGCGCCGTACTCCGAATACTACCTTTACGGTACATATATCAACGGTGTCCTTGTCGGCGGAAGGATCGAATATGTAAAGTTGTTCTCAATTATTGGCATTTTTATTTTGGTCATTGCCTGTATAAACTTCATGAACCTTGCAACGGCAAAGGCTACGCGACGCATCAAAGAAGTCGGTATCAAAAAAGCAATTGGCGCGAGTCGAAGAACACTTATCATTCAATACCTGACAGAGGCGATGATGATGGCCTTGTTGTCGTTGGCGATTGCCCTTTTGTTCGTCGATCTATTACTTCCCCAATTCAATTCCATAACCGGAAAGGAACTGGATCTCCGCTTTAACCTTGGTCTCGTGTTGTCGCTGGTGGGCATCACTGCAACGACGGGGCTGCTTGCGGGTAGCTATCCGGCTTTCTACCTGTCGCGGTTCAGTCCTTCGGTTGTATTGAAGGGATCTT
>DATHIE010000793.1:0-6745 GCA_035316905.1 Chryseolinea sp.
GGCCGATCAGACCAATTGCGCGAACCCAGCCGTCAAATAAACAAAAGGCATGGCGCGGCGATATAGCAGGTCGTAAGATCCGAGCTGGATCATCTGCGGGAAGCAGCCGGAAGAATGTCTATCCGCAGTACGGAAGGTATACCCACAATCCCTCTAAGAAACCTAGGTCCAAGGATAAACCGGTCTCAAACCGAGGTGAGCTGGCAGTCGTGCGACAATCTCCAGATAAGCCACTGCCTCCTAAGAAAAGGAAGTTGACACCCAAGTCAGCATCCTCATCGTTCACGGCAAGAAAAAGCATTAACGTTTATGCAAACTTCCCCCGTCCAAAACGACGTGGCGAACGAGCAACTACGAAAGACTTGGCTGGCCGGCCACTGCGAAGAAAGAACTTTGAAAGCCCTCGACCCGGCGTTGTCGAGCCATCATTCAAACCCTACTATCACCGGAAGCCGATGGGTGATAAACCCGGAAAAGTTCAAGGCGGCTATCGCTCGGCGACGCGCCCAGGTGGACGAGCATGGCAGGGTGACATTGCCGGCCGAAAGATCAGGGGGCGAAATTTTTCGAGCAAGAAATCTATCGAGGGTCAACCAATATTACCGTCGCGAAGAAACAAGGAAAGGTTTGGAGACCGATCATATCGCGGCAAGCGTGGATGGTACCAGACAATGACGCAGTCAGGAGAGACCAGGCCGGGCAAGGGCCCACTACCCGCGAGGACTCCCGGCATTGGCGCCTCGGGGATTGAAAAGTATAAGGGAAGCATTAAGAGCAGAAAACCATTTAAGGGTGGCGCAAGCGTCAGTGGCCGGGTATGGAATAATAACGGTCGCGCTATTGAAGTGCGCGTCCCCAGGCAGGGGGCAGGTGCAGCCACTTTCCAAGGTAACATTAAGGGACAGCGTCAGGATAAAGGAGGCGGCAGCGTGAGTGGTAGATTATGGAACAACAGAGGCAGGCCTGTAGAAACCAAGACGCCGGGAGAGGACCGATATATACGCTATCAAGGCAATGTCCGCGCGAAACGACCTGAAAAGGGAGGTGGTAGCGTAAGTGGAAAACTCTGGAATAACAAAGAGACTCCGCTGCCAAGAAAGGCTATGCCGGCGGGTGCTGATCGAGTCAGCGGTTATCCTGGTAAAATGAAACGGTTCTCTGTTCAGCCCGGTTTTGGAGATATGGGCGAGACATTTACCGGCTATATCAAATTGAAAAAATTCAGGAAGAACTACGTCCAGAACCCAAATGCCGTTGACGAGTCGATTAAAAAGAAACGCCCGAGTAAGTCTAGCAAGGATGCCGATGGAATGTATGCTCGCGTAAAACGGCCGGCCTACACGCAAAACAAAAATTCCTCTGCCGAAGCACTGCTAAAACGCAAGCCATCAAAAACTACCTTCCAGGCGGGAGAGTTACAGGTACGGGTGAAGGAAAAATCATACGGGAAGAAACCAAATGCTGCTGAAGGATCGCAGCCTGGAATCAAACCCACAAAAGCTTCCGTTAAGGCAAGTGAATACGCGCGGAGCGTTAAGAGGGATTGGGATTATATACACAACCCCAGCAGTGCGGATGAAGCACTTAGAACCAGGGAGCCGGGAAAAGCATTTGGTAAATCGGCTTCCTATCAAGGCAATATCAAGATGCAGAAGTTTGTACTGTTCGAGAAGAATAGACATCTGCATCCTGACAGCAAATTTGTCAAGACCAACAAGAACAACGTCGACGACGAACGCGATGCCCTTACAGGTTTTAAATTGTGGTGGGCGCGAGTATTTAAGAAACAGGAGGCACAACCAGAACATTTGAAATACAAGAGTAAGAGACCTCGTTATGACAAAGGAGAAGAGGGAATGTGGAACGAGTAATAATATGATTTGGACAGAACTAAGAACAGAATCTCAACTGGAGCAGATCCAGGAAGAGTCTAAAACGAAATCAATACTAATTTTCAAACATAGCAGACGTTGCTCGATAAGCCAGGTGGCATTGGACCGGCTGGAGCGCAAATGGAAGGCCGAGGAAACCGCGCACATTAAACCGTACTTCCTGGATCTGATTTCATTCCGGGAAACTTCAGAAACCATAGCACGTGAGTTTGAAGTGGATCATGAGTCCCCGCAGGTCCTTATCATCGAAAATGGTGAGGCGATCTATGACCGTTCCCATTTCGACATTGACTACGAAAAAATTCTGCAGGCGTCTAGAAGTTAAAGGTCACCGTTTGTTTGATTTTTTCAGATAAGCTTAGTGTTACGGGGCAGGTTAGCGCAGCATGCTTTAGTTTTTCCTTTTGAGCGTCCGTTGCCACTAAATTAACATGAGTAAAGATAATTTGGACCTCTCCTATCTTTCTCGGGTTGTTGTCCATGATCTTTACTATCTCCGAACGAAGCCCGGCGAGGTCAATGCCTTCACGTCTGGCCAGAATCCCCATCAGTGTCATCATACAGCTCGAAAGCGCTGCACAAGCCAAGTCTGTCGGACTAAAAGCCTCTCCCTTGCCATTATTATCGAGAGGCGCATCGGTGATAATTTTTATTCCCGACCGCAGGTGTGTTACTTCTGTACGTAGTTCTCCCTGATAAATACCCGTCATTGAAACCATATTTAATAACTTAAGGTTTACTATTTGTGTTAGCTGATATAAAGTTTAAATTTATTGTAAAGATTCTGGTTCGGATGCAGCGTATCGACAAGTTTTCATTCTTCACACTCTGCTTTATACTAATCGTTTCAGGGCTTTGCGCCCAGACTCAGGATAGTTATGAGTATAACTCGGAATTTACCTGGGGCATAAACAAAAATACGTCGGGTGGGTTGATTGGAGGTCTTGTTTTCAAGAAAGCCAGAAAGATGAAGAATGAGAAAGTCCTGGAGACTTTTGGGTTGGAGATCATGAACGTAAAGCATCCGCAGGAAGTTAAGCGCAATTCCATTCAGACCGGCAATCTTTTTATCTACGGAAAAGCCAACTACTTATATGCATTGCGTCTTCAGTACGGTCGCGATATCATCCTCTTTAAGAAAGCGCCTCATCAAGGTGTCGAGATAAAAGGTGTGTTCGCGGTTGGTCCTACGATTGGAATTGTAGCCCCTTATTACGTTGAATATTTTCCAGAGGGTGGTGGTGGATTCACCGTACGCGCCCCTTATAATCCGAGTATAAATTTTGATTACATCGCCGGGACTGGCCGACTGTTTGAAGGCCTGGGCGACTCGAAAATCGCTCCTGGTGTCAACCTGAAAGCTGCGTTGAATTTTGAGTTGGGAACGTTAAAAAGCCAGGTTACTGGCTTTGAGGCAGGATTTTTATTGGACACGTATTTCGAGGAAGTGGACATGATGCCGTCGTCTAAGAATTATTCTGTGTTCCCTACACTTTTCATTACGCTGTTTTACGGCAGCCGGAAATAACATTTCTAGAATTTCTGTTTTCTGATTGTGACCTGTTCCAATAACAGATGTAAAATGTATTGAGTGTATAGGAGCAGGTTCGATGAAACCGATAAGGCAAGCAATAGTGCCAATCACATTCAAGTTTGGCTAAGAAATCATTAAAGCTGATAAGAGAAGACCCAGTGATGCCGGGTCTTTTTATTTAATGATCACTCCGAGAATTAGACCGCCAATAATGATAAACGGAGGTGGAAGCCGTGTAAAGGCGAGCAAACAAAATGTAACTATCGTGGTCGCGAAGTTGAGTACGGTATTTTCCAGAGGTTGAAAAAGAATGATCGCTGATGCTGACACGAGCCCTGCACTTGCAGCGGTTATCCCTTCAAGTGATGCCCTCACCGCCCTGTATTTCTTGAGGCTACTCCAGAACCTGATAACAAAAAAGATAAGGAAGGTCCCTGGCAGGAAAATACCTGCCGATGACATAAGTGCCCCCGCAAGTGATCCCGCAATCCCATAGTCCCTTGAAGACAACGCTCCAATGTATGCAGCGAAAGAAAATAGCGGGCCAGGCAATGCCTGCACAAAGGCATATCCGGAAAGGAATTCGTCGTGAGATATTGGATGGTGATACGGCTTAGGACTGTACCTCGTCTTCAGTTTCGTTTTCAATACCGAGGCCTTGCTTTGGCTTTCTGCTTCGTCCGAAAGTCGATCGTCCACAAATTCCGTGTATAACAATGGAGCCAATACTTGTCCACCGCCAAAGACGAGACTTCCGCTTCGATAAAAATTCTCGAACAGTTTGACCGGTAGCGCCTTCGTTGTACCCCCCAACACTGCGGCAAAGATTAAGACACACAGCCAGAGCATAAAATTGGACCAGGGGACAACTAACTTCTTTTCAGCTTCATCTTTTGGCTGTTTCTTGTATTTCAGCGCCGTCACCAGGCCGGCAAAAAGAAGAATAAAAGGAAAGATGAACGGTGTCTGAACGAAGTAAGAAACGACCGCCGCCGTTATCATTAAGGCAATGCCGGTTTTGGTAGATATCGACTTTACCGTTATCGCATACGCACCATAGCTCACGAACCCGACTGCTATAGGTTGAATAAACCGTGTGAAGTCCAGCGAAAGGTGTTTGGTCTGAATACTGGACATGAAGATCGCTGCCGCGGTCATAAAAACGACAGCAGGTAATATCCAAACTAATAAAGTGAGATAGGCCAGGTTGGGACCTCCAATCTTAAAGCCGACGGCCGTTAATGTTTGAGTGGATGTTGGGCCGGGTAATATCTGACACAACGAGTTGATCTCCATCAGCTCTTCATCAGTGATGTATTTTTTCCTCTCGACAAGAACTTTGTGAAAATGGGCAAGATGAGCTTGTGGTCCCCCAAATGTGGACAATGCGAGGACGAGCACATCCCGCAGAAAATCGTAATATCGGATCCGTGATGTCAATGCTATCACTATCGATTCACGTTTATTTTTTTAATCCGATTTCACGAAGGCGTTGGTCCAAAAACTCTCCTGCTGTTATATCGTCGTTCAATTTCGGATTTTCATTGTCCACACAACTTTGAAGCGCAGCCAAACTCATTTCTGATCGAGGATGCATAAAAAATGGTATAGAATATCGGGGAACGTTCATCAAATTCCTGGACGGATTTACAACCCTATGGATAGTCGATTTTAGTTTCTTGTTTGTAAGCCGCTCAAGCATGTCTCCAACATTTACAACCAATTGATCCGGCAATGCTGTAATTGGGATCCACTTTCCGTCGCGTCGAAGAACTTGCAAACCATCTGCACTTGCTCCCATCAGTAGTGTGATAAGGTTAATATCTCCGTGTTCCGCAGCGCGTACGGCATCAGCAGGAACTGCATCCGGATTGTCAATGCCAAAGTAATGAATGGGCCGCAATATGCTGTTGCCGTTCCTGATTTTATCATCGAAATAGTTTTCAGGCAAACCCAAATAGAGAGCGATAGCTCTTAACATGTTTTTCCCTGTCTCTTCCAGCGCTTTATAAACCTCGATTGATATCTCCTTGAATTCAGATACTTCTTTAGGCCACACATTCGGAGGATAGCCTTCTTTTGCCAAGTCAGGCGCCGTTAACTCCTGGCCGACATGATAGAATTCCTTCAAGTCACCAGTATTGCGTCCTTTTGCGTGTTCCTTGCCCTTGCCTGTATATCCACGTTGCCCTGCCAGATCAGCACGTTCATATTCCTTTTTTACCTCGTCATTTAATGCAAAGAACTTTTTAATTGCCTCATAAAGTCTGTCCTGCATGGCTTGTGTGAGGAAGTGATTCCTGATCGCCACAAAACCTATACTGTTGTAAGCCGCTCCAAGTTCAGCAACAAACTTCTCCTTTTTCTTAGGATCACCGCCGCAAAAATCCGCGAGATCAAGCGACGGAATTTCATCGTACAATATTTCCTTCATAGGCTGGTGACGGTTTTAATTGGTTCGGCAAGCTAGATATTTTTGGGTAAATTTACTGATGGTAACAACGAACATTCAAATGAATACCTCACGCAGAAAGTTTATCCAAAATTCCCTGAAAGCAACCATCATTACGTCAATCGGCTCATCACTTGTTCAGAATACCGAGGCGTTTGCATCGGATTTGGATTCAGCGAATGAACATACATCAATTGCTCTTCAGTTTTCCCAGATCCCTTTGCCCTATGCATACAATGCTCTGGAACCGAGTATCGATGCTACAACCATGGACATTCATTATAATAAACACCATAGTGCCTATGTAAAGAATGTCAACGAAGCTATCGCTGCCGAAAACATTTCATTTACGACGGAGAAGGATTTTTTTGCCAATGCATCAAAGCTTTCTCCCAAAGCGAAAAACAACGGTGGCGGCACTTGGAATCACAATTTCTTTTGGCAGGTGATGGCACCGCCAACAGGTGGAGCTCCTGGTGGTAAAGTTGCCGAGGCTATAAATGCAACATTTGGGTCATTCGACAAATTCAAAGAACAATTTACACAGGCTGCCATGACTCGTTTCGGATCAGGCTGGGCATGGCTGGTTAGTGATAATGGGAAACTTAAGATCGGATCCACAGCGAATCAGGACAATCCTCTGATGGATTCAAGCGATCTGAAAGGCACACCAATCCTTGCACTGGATGTTTGGGAGCACGCATATTACCTCAAGTACCAAAATAAACGAAACGAATACGTCGCCAACTGGTGGAATGTAGTAAACTGGAATGAAGTAGCTAAAAGACTTTAGTGCTATTGCTGGTCATTTGACAATTACCCGATAACGTCCCGCAAAACCTGTACTGACCGTATCTCTCCCAAAGC
>DATHIE010000794.1:0-3155 GCA_035316905.1 Chryseolinea sp.
GCAGAGGGAATGCAAATGCATCAGCAGGACTCATTCGTGAGAAGCACAGGGAGACTCGTTTGCGTTAACTTGATAGTGCATCTGATGCGCGGAGGGCGCAGACAGCAGTTCTGATCGGTTGCAGTCGCGCAAGCTTGGTCAAAGGTAGTCTGAACCTTCCGGAAAAAAGAAAGTTCTGATACCCTAAATCCAAGCAAGGCGCGACTACGCCCCATGGGACCTGCGCTTTGCGGCCTTTGCGAATTAGGTACGTTTTCAAGAATCAGATGAATGAACCTCCCTGTGCTTCGTACGAGGAAGTCGCAGTGATGCATTTATAATCCTTTGCGTTAAAATGTATTTGTATTGGACTATAAACAACCGAGTCCCGCCTAGGTGAAACATGCGATCTTATCCCTCAAATACTTAACCTAACACTAGTGACCTGACTTAAACTTCATTTCCCCCGCTTTGACCTCCAATGGAAGATAATTTACTTCCGGGGGTATGGGACAAGAAAAGTTTGGACTGTAGGAACAATAGGGATTGTAAGACAGGTTGAAATCAATCGTTACCTCGTCTGTCGATGGCAACCTGAAATCGAGATAACGTCCAACATCGTATGTTTCTTTACCATTGGATTCATCGGTGAAGGGAATAAAAAGGTAGTCTTCATATCCAGGTCGCTCCGCAATTTCTGAATTATGATAAACCTCCAACTTGTAGCCTTGGCCATTTAGCTCAAAGTGTACTTCTCCATATTTTGAGTATTCCGGCAGCCGGGTCGTTGTGGTTTTCATTTTGAAGAGGACAGGATTTTCCGTTTTAATGAATTTAGCCTTTACCCTAAATGAAAGATCTATTGGGTAATAATTCAAATCCTTGAAATGGCGGCGGTCCTTTTTTGAAAGTGGAGAATCCTTCCGGTCTCGCATCTCTTCCTGCTGTTTCTTCCGATGATCGTTTATTTCTTTCGTCGCTTCCTCACCCGATTGACCGTAAGTCGTAGAAAAAGCCAGGCCAAGAAATAATGAGAGCCCACGCCGCACAATGACTGTACTCATATTGTTAATTCAGAATATCCCGCGACAAGATGCGCTACAAAACATTAAAGGTCAATTCTTTTTGTAGGACATGGCCTCCGGGATCCAACCCTTAAGGTCGCTAATACGCGTAGAATGAGAAGGGTGGGTTGAGATAAACTCCGGCGGTTCCTGACCTCCGCTAATTTCGGTCATTCGCTCCCAGAATAAAGGGGCTTGATTTGGATCGTATCCGGCCATCGTCATAAAGATCAATCCGATGTGATCGGCCTCAGACTCGTGTTCACGGCTGAACTTTAACATACCGAGGTTAGTCCCCGCACCGACCGCCTGCATTAACAAATCCTGACCAGCAGTCGGGTTCTGGCCCATCAACGCACCTAATGTAGCAAGACCGTATTGAGCGAGCATCTGTTGGCTCATTCTTTCCCTGCCGTGATTGGCAATTGCGTGAGCTACTTCATGTCCCATCACTACAGCTACTCCCGCCTCGTCTTTGCATATCGGCATTATCGCAGAATAGAATGCGACCTTTCCACCAGGCATACACCACGCATTGACAGTCTTAGGATCGTCGATCAAATTGAATTCCCATTCGAAGCCAGCCAGTTCCGAGCTCAAACCTTTAGCGGCCATATATTCTTCCACTGCCTTTTGAATCTTACCACCGACTCTTTTAACCATCGCCGTCTGGTCTCTATTATTTGAAAGCGGACCCTTGGCGATGATCTCCCTGTATTGTTGATTAGCCATCGGGATTATCTCAGAATTCGGAACAAGGCTCAATTGTTTCCTGCCGGTCACGGCAACGGAGGTGCAGGCATAAAGTAGGAGGACAACGGCACTATAAGTAAGAATCTTCTTCAGCATGTCAGTTTTTTAGGCAAAAATACAAATCCGGTGCCAGTATGTTTCATAGATTTGCGGTGTTTTCTTTGAGTCTACACGATCTGTGGACACATCTAAAGACTGAATCATTAACGAGCAAAAAGGGTAAGCACATGAGAATCTTTGCAATTGGGCGAAATTATGTCGAACACATTGAAGAATTGAAGAATGAAAAACCAACGGACCCTGTCATCTTCACAAAACCAGATACAGCGATTCTGCGGAACAATTCTCCCTTCTACTATCCCGATTTTTCAAAAGATGTCCATCACGAAGTAGAGCTGGTTTTGCGTATTTGTAGAGAAGGAAAAAACATTGAGGAAAAATTTGCTCATAAATATTATGATGCGATTGGGGTCGGAATTGATTTTACGGCACGTGATCTGCAGCAAAAACTAAAAGAGAAAGGTCTGCCGTGGGACATAGCGAAAGGATTCAATGGCTCCGCACCTATCTCGGACAGGTTCATACCAGTTGGAGACTTTAAAGAGGTAAAGGATATAAATTTTAGCTTGAAGGTAGATGGAGAACTTAAGCAGCAAGGTAATACTAGCCTTATGCTTTTTAACTTCAATTACATAATTTTGTATCTATCCAAATTTTTTACACTTAAGACAGGTGATTTGATTTTTACGGGGACTCCAAAGGGAGTAAGTCCGGTGAAGGTGGGAAATGTGTTATCAGCTTATATTGAAGATGAGAAACTCCTGGAATTTGAAGTTAAGTAAGGTCGTAATTCTATTTTTAGCGACCGCACCATTTTTTGTCAATGCCCAATTTAGCAAACCGGTAGAAAAGTTTCCGGCTGAAGAACGGTACCTCTATCCGGTTTATCCCGGTCAGCCTGGATCCCTTGCTGGTACGATGGGAGAACTACGAACTACGCACTTCCATTCCGGTATAGATATTAGGACAAACAACATGACCGGATGGCCCGTGCTGGCGTCGAAGAGCGGATTCATATCAAGGGTTAGCGTCAATTCGTCTGGTTATGGCAATGTTATTTACATAACGCATCCTGATGGCAACACCACGCTCTATGCTCACCTGGATAAATTCCTGGGTGATGTAGGCCGGCACATCCTGAATGAGCAATACCGGATGAAGGCAAGTGAAATCGATCTTTTTTTCCACAAAGATGAGTTCGTTGTAACACGCGGCGATACCATTGCACTTTCGGGTAACACCGGTTCATCAGGCGGACCGCACTTGCACTTTGAAATCCGTGACCCCGACAATTTTGCA